>DASWMR010000306.1:0-2133 GCA_036399635.1 Actinoplanes sp.
ATCGAATTTAGGGGCTCGACGGGAAACGCTGCTACCGGCGTTTGCGATCGACGGCCGACAGGCCACACCGGAATTGTTTCACTCAATCGTTGTCGGAGGTGTGAAAGATGATTGCCGCCCGCTCGTTCCGCCGGCACCACCGCTGGCTGGTGGGCGTCCTGGCAATGGTTCTGACGTTCCTGCTGGCCCCCGCCGGAACGGCCCGGGCCGCGGACGCCACGCCGGTGCCGGTGCCGCCGAACACGGGCCTCACCGACAAGGGCGCCGGCGCGGTCAGCGCCGCCGACCGGGACTTCGTCGTCAAGGTCCGGCTCGCCGGGCTCTGGGAGATCCCGGCCGGCAACATGGCGATCGAGAAGTCCGAGGACCCCCGGGTCGTCACCATCGGCCGGACGATCGCGGCGCAGCACGTGGTGCTCGACAAGCTCGACATCGCGGTCGCCAAGAAGCTCGGCGTCGCGCTGCCGAACCAGCCGAACAGCGACCAGCAGGGCTGGCTGAACGAGATGAAGAACGCCGAGACCGCGGCGGCGTTCGACCAGATCTTCATCGACCGGCTGCGGGCGGCGCACGGGAAGATCTTCCCGGCCATCGCCACGATCCGCGCCAGCACCCGCAACGACTCGGTCCGCAAGCTCGCTCAGCAGACCAACCAGTTCGTGATGACCCACATGACCCTGCTGGAGAGCAGCGGCATCGTCGACTACGTCTCACTGCCGACCGCCCCGGCGCCCGCCGCGGCCGGTGGCGGCCCGGTGCCGGTCGACAACCAGATGCTCGCCGCGGCCGGCGCCGGTGGCGTCCCCGGTGTCAACACCTCGGTCGTCCTCCTCGTTCTCGCCGGCGCCCTGGTGGCCGGTGTGATCACCACAATGCGCATCTTCCGGACGCGATAGCCCGCGGACGGTCCGACCTGGCCAGCCGACCAGGCCGTACGGCATCACCCCCAGGCGGCTGCTCCACCGCCCGCCACGTGTGCGACAGAGAAAGGTGTCACCATGCGAAGGTCGCAGTACCGGCGCGAATCCTCGAAGTCAAAGTGGTTCACCGGTCGGCGCCGGATCATCGCCGCGGTAGCCACCCTGGTTGCCTTCGGCGGCATCGTCACCGTCACGCAGGTCTCGGACGCGTCCACCAAGCGTTCCACCCAGCGTGCTCTGGCCGCCTGCAACAACATCCAGGCCCCGAAGTCGAGCAAGCTGTCGACCAAGACCAAGACGGGCACCTACACCACCAACAAGGGGCGGGTGACCCAGCACGCGGACGACGGTGCCGGGGACGTGCCGACCACCGCGCAGATGCGCAGCCGGTGCCGCCAGTGGGTCATGCAGAACGCGGGCAACAACGGCGGTAACAACAACGGTGGCAACAACAACGGCGGAGCTTCCCCCAGCGCCCCGGCTGCCTCCGCGTCGACCGGCACCAACGCCGGCGAGGGTGGCAACACCGGTGGCGGCAACACTGGCGGTGGCAACACCGGTGGCGGTAACAACGGTGGCAACGCCGGCGGGAACAACGGCGGCGGCGCGGCGACCCCGCCCCCCGGTGTCGGCCTGGGCATCCTGACCAACAGCTGCGACACCAGCCAGCTGCAGCCGCACGACGGCTTCCAGAACGGCAACCGCTGCGTCTCCACCGAGTTCGGTGAGGTCGGCACGCGGGAGAACAACCCGTCGCTGCTGATCACCGAGGCGCCCACGCAGGTCGCCCCGAACACGCCGTTCACCCTCAAGGTGAGCACCCGCAACCTGATCCGGGACCGCTTCCTCGCGGCCGGCCAGGGCGGTTACTACGTGGAGAGCTCGGTCCTGCAGGGCGGCATCGTCCGGGGTCACTTCCACACCGCCTGCCGCATGCTGGCCAGCACCAACGAGGCTCCCGACCCGGCCCCGGTCCCCGCGTTCTTCGTGGCCACCGAGGACCGGCAGGGTAGCGCTGCCCCGGACGTGGTGACCATCCAGGTCGCCGGTCTGCCGGCCGAGGGCACCGCACAGTGCGCCTCGTGGGCCGGTGACGGTTCGCACCGCATCCCGATGATGGTGCGGGCCAACCAGACCCCGGCGTTCGATGTCGTGCGGATCAACGTGCGCAACGGCCGCCGCTGATTCCAGGAGCCCCGCCGCGAGAGCCCGG
>DASWMR010000307.1:0-6339 GCA_036399635.1 Actinoplanes sp.
GTGGCACGCGCCGGCGCGCTGCTGACCGGACTGCTCGTCCTGATGTTGAGCGTGTTGAGCAGTGTGGTGACGGCCCGGGACAAACAGCTCGCCGCTCAGGACAGCCAGCTGGGCATCGTGCTCGGGCAGCAGCTCGGCATCCTGGAGAGCTACTTCGAGCGGGCGCGCACCATCGACGCGCTGCTGGCCGCCAATCCGGTGTTCACCGACTTCTACCGCGCACCCGGCACCAACGACGCTAAAATCCGGGCCGGTGGCCCACTGATCGACCGGGTCAACGAAGCCTTGGCCTACCTCGAGGAGCTCTACCCGGGGCGGATCGGTGAGGCCTGCTTCATCGATAGCAGCGGCGCCGAGATCGCCCGAGTGGTCGACGGCGTCCGGGCGGCACCGGCCGACCTGTCCCAGGACGAGGACGCCAACCCGTTCTTCGCCCCGACCCTCGCGTTCGGCGAGGGCCGCGTCTACCAGGCGAAGATGTACAAGTCACCGGACACCCACAACGAAGTCATCTCCAACTCCACCGTGATTACCGCGGGCGGGCACACCGGCATCGTGCACTACGAGATCGCGCTGGACACGTTCCGAATGACCGATTCAGGCAACGGGGTGGCCGCGTCGATCGTCGACGCCGACACCGGCCACACCATCCTCGACAGCCGCACGCAGGGCATTGCCGGGGCGACGACGGACCAGTCCTGGGCGACCATGATCCAGCGCGGCCTGGCCGCCGAGGTCACCACCGTGCAGGACCGACGGGTCGCCTACCGCCGGCTGCCGGTCACCGACGGCAACGCCAACAACTGGTACGTCGCCGTGTCGGCGCCGCAGTTCGGACTGGGCTGGACGCGCGGGCTCGGCGTCAAGTCGCTGGCGCTGCTCGCCGCGGCGCTGTTGACCATCATCGTCTCCGGTGCGAGCTGGGTCGGGCACCTGCGGTCGGTGCGCCGCCTCGCCTCGTACGATCCGCTCACCGGCCTGCCGAACCGGACCCTGTTCACCCAGCGTCTGCAGGCGGCGCTGCGCCCGGGCCGGGGCGCCGCCGTGCTGCTCATCGATCTGGAGCGGTTCAAGGAGGTCAACGACGCCCTCGGTTACCGCTACGGCGACCAGTTGCTCCAGCAGGTCGCCCGCCGGCTGACCGCGGAGCTGCCGGCCACCACGGTGGCCCGCCTCGGCGGCGACGACTTCGCCGTCCTCCTGCCCGGCCGGCACGGCGACGACGTACGCACCGCCGAGGCCGCCGCCGACCAGATCCTGGCCGTCCTGCACCGCACCTTCACCGTCGAGGGCACCGGGATGGACCTCGAGGCCAGCATCGGCGTGGCGTGGAGCGCCGAGCCGGGCCTCTCGGCCGAGGCGCTGCTGCGGCACGCCGACGCCGCCATGAATCGCGCCAAGGAGCACCACACCGGACGGGAGACCTACGACCCGACCGACGAGCAGCACAGCCCGCACCGGTTGCAGCTGCTCGGCGACCTGCGCCGGGCGATCGAGTCCGAGGACCAGATCCTGGTGCACTACCAGCCCAAGGTCGACCTGGAAACCGGCCGGGCCGCGGGCGTCGAAGCCCTGGTCCGCTGGGAGCACCCGGAACAGGGCTGCCTGATGCCCGACACGTTCATCCCGCTCGCCGAGAACACCACGCTGATCCGGGGCCTCACCGCCCGCGTCCTGGACATCGCGGTCCGCCAGGCCAAGTGCTGGCTCGACCAGGGCCGGCCGGTGCCGGTGGCGGTGAACCTGTCGACTCGCTGCCTGCTCGACGCCACCCTGCCCGACCACGTCTTCGACCTGCTGACCAGCGTCGGCTTGCCCACCTCGCTCCTCGAGCTGGAGATCACCGAGAGCACGGCGATGGCCGACCCGGACCGGGCGAGGTCCATCCTGCACGCGCTGCACGAGGGCGGGATCCGGCTGTCGATCGACGACTTCGGCACCGGCCACTCGTCGATGGCCTACCTGCAGCAGCTCCCCGTCGACGAACTCAAGATCGACCGATCGTTCGTGGCGCAAATGATCGACAGCGAGGGCAGTGCGGTACTCGTCCGCACTGCCATCACACTCGGACACAATCTCGGGCTGTTGGTGGTGGCCGAGGGAGTCGAAACGGCCGACATGGTCGCCGCGCTCCGCGACCTCGGCTGCGACATCGCCCAGGGCTACCACTACAGCCGGCCGGTCTCCGCCCCCGACGTCGAGCGATGGCTCGCCAATTGTCCCGGGTACGACCCGGCCCGCCGGGCTGCCTGACGGCGGCTCGCACCGTGTGCGTATAGGTGAGCAGAGCAAGGCGGACACGGTTCAGATTTTCGCTCCGACCGCCTGACCGTTCGCCGGTGTCAGGAAGTCCGACGACGGGATCGAGCCGTCCGCGGCACGCGGTCCGGTGATGGTGGCCGGGTCGGTGCTGGCGAGCGGCCAGGTGCCGCCGATGTCCCACGAGTTGCCCTGGCCGGTCGACGATCCGAGCGCCACCGCGGTGGCGTTCTCGACCGCGAGGTTCGCCGTCAGCCTCGACGTCGACCCGCCGTCCACGTCGAACCCGGTCTTCACGTTCTGGTAGGCGGTGTTGCGGTCGAAGAGGATGGTGCCGGTGTTGCCGTTGTCGGTGAAGCCGTTCGCGGCGTTGCCGAAGGAGATGCTGTTGGTGACCCGGTGATCGGCGGCCGGGCCGTCGCCGCTGCTGCCGCCCATCTTGAAGCCGTTGCCGTCCCCGGCGAAGTTCGGGATGTCCCACCGGTTGTACCCGTTGCCGTACGCGATGCTGTCCTCGATCGTGATCGGCGAGGTGAACGCCCAGGCGTCGAATCCGTCGTCGATGTTGTTCCACAGCCGGGCGCCGCGCACCACGTTGCCGGTGCCGCTGCCCTCCTTGATGCCGAGCCCGTCGGCGCTCTCCCCGTTCTTGCGCGGGTCGCGGTTGGCATAGCTGTCCAGGTTCAGGATCAGGTTGTCGGCCGAGACGTTCTGCAGCTGGAAGCCGGACTCGTAGTTGTCGTGCGTGCTGAGCCGCTCGAAGACGTTGTTGTTGCAGTTGGCGCAGTAGACCCCGTACGGCCCGTGCACGATCTCCAGCCCGATGATCCGCCAGAAGTTCGCGGTCATGTGGATCGCGCCGCGCTGCACACCCGGAATCGTCGAGCCCACGTCGCCCGGCGTGTATCCGAGTGCCTCACCATCGATGATCACCTGCTCACCCGCGTACGCGGTCAGGGTGATCGGCGCCGTCGCCGTACCACTCTTGGTGATCTGGATGTTGCTGGTGAGCGAGTAGGTGCCGGCGCGCACCGCGATGGTCTCCCCAGCGGCGACCACGTTGATCGCCTGCTGGATCGTGGCGAAGGGGGCGTCGAGCGTGCCGTCGTTGCTGTCGCTGCCGTCGGGTGCGACGAAATAGGTGGTGGCGGCGAACGTCTGCGCCGAAGCCACCGCCGACATGGCGAGCACCGCGCCACCCAGGAGCACCGCTCCAGCCGCAGCCATCAACGTACGTCTCATTCTCATGCCTTCCTCATCGCCGGACCGCATCCGGCTTGCCTACCGGGAGAAATCGCCTACCGGGAGAGAGATGCGCAGCAGCGGACCCGGGCACCGCCACACACCGCTTCTTAATCGATTCTTAAGGTGATTTGTCGATCTCGACCAGCTATCGGCGCCTGACGAGGACCGCAATGCGTGGATTGGGCGAGCTCGGTAAGTGGACGATATGCTCAACCCTCGTAAACATATTTACCCGATCGGACTTGAGTGTTATCCGCGCACCGGCCTAGCGTCATGGAGTGACATGGCATCGGCGGTCGCCGGCCGCTGAGACAATGTCCTCTCCGCCGCAAGATTGGTCGTCTCGATGAGTGTGCTCGACGCCGTCGGCAACACGCCGCTGATCCGGCTCACCCGCGTCACCGCGGGCATCACCGCCGCCGTCCACCTCAAGGCCGAGTTCCTCAACCCGGGCGGCAGCGTCAAGGACCGGGCCGCGCTCGCCATGGTCCGCGCCGCCGAGGCCGCCGGGGACCTCCGTCGGGGTGCGGTGATCGTCGAGGGCACATCCGGCAACACCGGCATCGGGCTCGCCATGATCGCCGCCCAGCGCGGCTACCGGGCGGTGGTGGTCGTGCCGGACAAGAGCAGCGGCGAGAAACTCGCGGCACTGCGGGCGTACGGGGCCGAGGTTGTCGTCACGACCGGCGGTGTCCCCCGCGACGACCCTCGCCACGTCTCCCAGATCGCCGAGCGGCTCGCCGCGGAGACCCCGGGCGGGTGGCTCGCCGGCCAGTACGACAACCCCGCCAACGCCGGCGCGCACTACGCCACGACCGGCCCGGAGATCTGGCAGCAGACCGACGGCCTGGTCACCCACTTCGTCGCGGGCATCGGCACCGGCGGCACCATCAGCGGGGCGGGCGCCTTCTTGCGCGAGACCGGCCCGGTGACCATCGTCGGCGCCGACCCGGAGAATTCGGTCTACGGCGGCGGCGACGGCAGCCCGTACTACGTAGAGAGCATCGGCCACTACGTCCACCCGCACACCGCGCAGGACGTGTGGCCGCAGTCCTACGACCCCCAGGCGGTCGACCGCATCGAGCGGGTCGGCGACCGGGAGTCGATCGAGAAGACCCGCCGGCTGGCCCGCGAGGAAGGGATCCTCGTCGGTGCCTCCACCGGGACCGCGGTGGTGGCCGCCCTACGGGTGGCTCGCGAGCTGGGGCCGGATGGGCTGGTGGTCGTCCTGGCGCCGGACTCCGGCCGGGCGTACCTGTCCAAGTACTTCGACGACGGCTGGGTGCGCCGCGCCGGGTTCCCCGCCCCACCGGTGCCCGGGCCGCTGGTCGGCGACGGCCCGGTGCGGCCGCCGGTCCTCGCGCCGATCGCCGGCCGCGCGGGTGACCTGCCGGCCGGCGCCGATGTCGCCCTGTTACTGCTGCCCCGCCCGCAGGTCGCCGACGCCGCCCCGTCACCCGGCGACGTCGCCGGCTCGGTGCCGCTCGACGTGGTCGCGCGGGCGACGCCGGGCACTCCGCTGGCGGCCCTGGCCGAGGCGGCGCTGCCGACGGTCGGTGTCCACGAGCCGGCGGCCGACGCGCTCGCCCGCACCCCGGCCGACGTCACCTGGCTCGCCGTCCTCACCGAGGGCCGGATCACCGGCGTGATCGCCCGCACTGCCCTCGCCGCCTTCGCCTGACGCGACGAGAGGCGTAATCTGTGCGGTCGATGAGCACAGAATCCAGCGAACCGTCGATCACCCGCGAGCCCTGGGGATCGACTGATGACGATCAGGTCGATCGCTACACCCTTGCCAACGGCCGCGGCATGCGGGCCGCCGTTGTCACCTACGGCGGCATCCTGCAGAGCCTGGAGGTGCCCGACCGGCACGGCACCGCCGCGAACGTGGTGCTCGGCTTCGAGGGCCTCGAGGGCTACCTGGCCCATCCCGGCCCCTACTTCGGCGCCCTCATCGGCCGGTTCGGCAACCGCATCGCGAAGGGCCGGTTCACCCTCGACGGCACCACCTACCAGCTGCCGACCAACGACGGGCCGAACTGCCTGCACGGCGGCGCCACCGGCTTCGACCGGCGGGTCTGGGGCGCCGCGCCGGTCCGCGAGGACGGCGACGTGGGGCTCGAGCTGCAGCTCGTCAGCCCGGACGGCGACCAGGGCTTCCCGGGCACCCTGCAGGTGACCGTGCGCTACCTGCTCACCGCGGACAACGCACTGCGCATCGACTACGAGGCGGTCACCGACGCGCCCACCGTGGTCAATTTGACCAACCACAGTTATCTCAACCTCAGCGGCGAGGGCGGCGGAGATGTGTACGGCCACCGGCTGCGTCTCGCCGCGTCCCGGTTCACCCCGGTGGACGCCGAACTCATCCCGACCGGCGAGCTGGCACCGGTGGCGGGCACCCCCCTGGACTTCCGGCAGCCGGTGGCGATCGGCGACCACATCCGCGACGACCACCCCCAGCTGCGGCACGCCGGCGGCTACGACCACAACTGGGTGCTCGACCGGCCGGGCCCGGGGCTGGCACCCGCGGCCCACGTCACCGAGCCGGTCAGCGGCCGGACGCTGGAGGTGCTGACGACCGAACCGGGCGTGCAGTTCTACTCCGGCAACTTCCTCGACGGCACCTTCGCCGGCACGAGCGGCCGGCTGTACCGGCAGGGCGACGGCCTGGCGCTGGAGACCCAGCACTTCCCCGACTCGCCCAACCACGCCGACTTTCCCTCAGCGGTGCTCCGGCCGGGGTCCGCCTACCGGTCCACCACGGTGTTCCGCTTCGGAGTCATCGAGGACTGACGAGCGCCCGACGGGTGCGGGCGCGGGCGCGGCTCCACC
>DASWMR010000308.1:0-2738 GCA_036399635.1 Actinoplanes sp.
TCACGACGTGCCTCCGAAACGCTCGGTGCGGATCCGGCGCGCTTCGTGCCCGAGGGCGACCAGGATGTCCGCGGCGGTCTCGACGAACGAGGTTGGACCGCAGACGTAGCAGTCCGCACTGAAGTCCGCGGGCCAACCGTACGTGTTCAAGGTCGGCACGTCGATCCTCCGCGGCGCGTCCGGCCAGCCCTCCGGCGTCTTACGGGTGTAGACGTATCGCACATCGAGGCCGGCGTCGTCGCGTATGCGTCGGTGAAGCTCCTCGGCGTAACAGGCGTCCGCCGGAGTGCGCACCGAATAGATCAGCCGGAACGGCTGCTTCGCGTGCGCCGCGCCGCGCTGGCGGATCATCGCCATCAGCGGCACCACCCCGGAGCCGCCCGCCACCAACAGCACCGGCGCCGGCTGGCGGTCGCGCCAGACGAACCAGCCACCGACCGGCCCGCGCAGCTCGATCTGGTCGCCCACCTCGAGCGTGTCGGTGAGGTAGGGCGAGACCTCGCCGTCGTCGAGCCGTTGAATGGTCAGCTCGATGGGGCCTACGCCGGTCCAGGCCGACGCGATCGAATAGCTGCGCTGCGCGCGGTAACCGTCGGGCGCGGTCAGGCGGACGTCGACGTGCTGGCCGGCCAGATGTCCCGGCCAGTCCGGCACGTCGAGCACCAGCGTGCGCGCGGACGGCGTCTCCCGGCGGGTCGCCTCGACGGTCGCCACCCGCCAGTTCAGTCGCCCTGGTACCGCTGCTCGAGCCATGGGTCTCCGTAGCTGTGGTAGCCGGCCGTCTCCCAGAAGCCCGGCTCATCCTCGTTCATCATTTGCAGGCCGTTGACCCACTTGGCGGATTTCCAGAAATAGAGGTGCGGAATGAGCATCCGGGCCGGGCCGCCGTGCTCCGGTTCCAGGTCTTCCCCATCGAAGCGGTACGCGATCCAGGCCTTACCGTCGAGCAGATCTTCGAGCGGTACGTTCGTGGTGTAACCGCCGAAGCTGTGCACCATGGCGTAGTCCGCCGCGGTCTCCACATCGGCGAGCAGAGTGTCCAGCGAGACGCCCCGCCAACTGGTGCCGAGCTTGGACCACTTGGTGACACAGTGGATGTCGACCGTCACGTCGTCGGCGGGCAGCGCGGTGAAGTCAGCCCAGTTCCACGTGCGCCGCTCGCCGGTCTCAGTGGTGACGGTGAAGTGCCAGCGGTCGAGCGGAATGCGGGGCGTCGGGCCGGCCGAGAGCACCGGGAAGTCGTGCGTCAGATATTGACCGGGTGGAAGGCCGGGCACCGATTCCCGCCGCCGGCCGCCGAACCCTCGGGAAATGATGCCCATGGTTCACGAGTAAACCGCATGATCAATTCAGCTTCCATACATCGCGGATGTTTTTCACATGCTGTTCGGCCTGCTGGCGGCCGGCCTCGGCAGCGGCCGCCCGGAACGCCGGGTCCAGCGGGTTGCGGCCCATTCTGCTGAGGGCGGCGTCGCTGGGGGCGACCACCACATGCGGTACGCCGAGTGCGGCGGCCTGGTTGGCCGGTCGGCCGGAGCGACGGGCCGAGCCGGTGATCGGGACGATGGCGACCAGCCGCTCGCAGCCTGCCGCCAGGTCGGCGTTCGCCACCGAACGCGCACCGCCGTCGATGTAGCGGACCCCGTGCACCGTGCTCGGCGGCCAGACCAGCGGCACCGCGCAGCTGGCCGCGACCGCGTCGATCAGCGAGACGCCGCTGTCCCGATCGAACGTCCGGAACGCGCCGGTGACCGCCTCGACGGCCGTGATGATCAGCGGTGTCGCCGGCCACTCGTCGCGGCCGATCCGCTGCGCGATCACCGCCCGCCGCTCCGCCTCCGGCACCGTCTTCGCCGCCAGCGCCTGCCGGCCCAGCCAGGCTCGGCCCCTCGCCGGCGGGCCGGGCCAGAGGCCCGCCACGGCCCATTTCAGGAGGAAACCGACGCCCAGCTTCGCGGCGATCTCATGGGTGGTGGCGGCCCGCTGCGCTTGGAAAAGATCCCCCAGCGGTACGCCGCTGAGCAGCTGGGCGGCGACGACCGAGCCGGCCGAGGTGCCGATCAGCAGGTCGGCGCCGGAGAGATCAACGCCCTGCTCGGCCAGCCCGTGAAGGAGACCGATCTCCCACGCCACGCCGGTGACCCCGCCGCCGCCCAGCACGAGCGTCCGACCCCGGCCGGTCATGCGTCCAACCTTCGTCCCGTCATGAGCAGATCTCAGCACGGCGTGGCGGCCGGGGGCCAGCGTCCGGGCATCCGCATCGATCCGCTCGTGGTGCCCGGCCGGCGTCAGCGCAGCCGCGTCGCTTCGCGTGGTGCCGTCCGGGATCAGGGTCAGTACATGTGGGTCGCTCCACTCGTGGTGCCGGCCACCAGGACGCGGTAGGTCCGGCCCGGCGTGAGGTCGTTGATCCGGGTGACGAGCTGGGCCGGGAACGTCTGCACGGTCTCCCAGCCGCCGCCGGAGTCGACCTGGAGCTCGGCGGGCATCCCGTCGGCGCCCTTGGTCGCGACCGTGAGCTGACCCGGCCGGGTGCGCACGATCATCACGATGATCTGCGTCGGAGCCTGCTTCGCAGTCTCGCTCGGCAGAGGCGCCGGCGGATCCGTGGACGGCGACGGCGTAGGCGGGCTGGGGTCGGGCGTAGTGGGGCTGGGGTCGGGCGTGCTCGGGCTGGGTTCGGGGGCGGTCGGGGTGGGCTCGGGCGTGGTCGGGATGGGTTCGGGGGCGGTCGGGGT
>DASWMR010000309.1:0-3788 GCA_036399635.1 Actinoplanes sp.
CGGACCTCGACGTCGGTCACTACGAGCGGTTCCTCGACCGGGCCCTGTCCGGCAAGGCGAACGTCACCACCGGCCAGGTCTACTCGGCGGTCATCGCCAAGGAGCGCCGCGGCGAATACCTCGGCGACACCGTGCAGGTCATCCCGCACGTGACGAACGAAATCAAGGAACGCATCTTCGCGATGGCCGACCCGGACGAGTCCGGCCGGGTGCCGGACGTCGTGATCACCGAGGTCGGCGGCACCGTCGGTGACATGGAGTCGCTGCCGTTCCTCGAGGCGATCCGCCAGGTCCGCCACGAGATCGGCCGGGACCACGTCTTCTACCTGCACGTCTCCCTGGTGCCCTACCTGGCGCCCTCCGGCGAGCTGAAGACCAAGCCGACCCAGCACTCGGTGGCGGCGCTGCGCAACATCGGTATCCAGCCGGACGCGCTGGTCTGCCGCAGTGACCGGGAGATCCCCGAGAAGCTCAAGCACAAGCTGGCGCTCTACTGCGACGTCGACCGCGAGGCCGTGGTGGCCTGCCCGGACGCGCCGAGCATCTACGACATCCCGAAGGTGCTGCACCGCGAGGGTCTGGACGCGTACGTCGTACGCCGCCTGGGTCTGTCCTTCCGCGATGTGAACTGGGGCACCTGGGACGACCTGCTGATGCGGGTGCACCATCCGAAGCGGACGATCACGATCGCGCTGGTCGGCAAGTACGTCGACCTGCCGGACGCGTACCTCTCGGTGAGCGAGGCGATCCGCGCCGCCGGTTTCGGCAACAACGTCAAGGTCCAGCTCCGCTGGGTGCCGAGCGACGACTGCGAGACTCCGGCCGGCGCGGCGCTCGCCCTGAAAGGCGTCGACGGCATCGTCATCCCCGGCGGCTTCGGCGTGCGCGGCATCGAGGGCAAAATCAACACCTCGAGGTACGCCCGTGAGCACCTCATCCCCATTCTCGGCATCTGCCTAGGGCTGCAGTGCATGACCATCGACGCGGCTCGTCATCTCGCCGGGCTGTCCGGGGCAAACTCGCTGGAGTTCGACGAGCGGGCCCCGTACCCGGTGATCTCCACCATGGCCGATCAGCAGGACATCGTGGCCGGCAAGGGCGACCTGGGCGGCACCATGCGGCTGGGCTCCTACCCGGCGGCCCTCAAGGAGGGCTCGGTCGTCGCCGAGGTCTACGGCAGCACCGAGATCTCCGAGCGGCACCGCCACCGGTACGAGGTGAACAACGACTACCGCGACAAGCTGACCCAGGCCGGGCTGGTCTTCTCCGGTACGTCGCCGGACGGCCGGCTGGTCGAGTTCATCGAACTGGACCGGGAGACCCACCCCTACTTCGTGGCCACCCAGGCACACCCCGAGCTGAAGAGCCGCCCGACCCGCCCGCACCCGCTCTTCGACGGACTGGTCAAGGCCGCGATCGAGTACGCCGCGGCCGACGAGCTCCCGGTCGACCCGTCATGAGCGGGTTCGCGCTATTTTCGGAGGTATCGGTGAGCGGATTCGCGCTGTCCTCGGAGGTTTCGGCATGAGCGGGTTCGCGCACGAGACGAAGTCGCGCACCGAGCGGTACCGCGGGCCGATCTTCACGGTCTTCTCCGACGAGGTCACCATGTCCAGCGGCGGCGCCGCGGGCCGCGACGTCGTGGCGGCCCGTGGCGCGGTCGGCATCGTCGCCCTCGACGACGTCGACCGGGTGGTGCTGATCAAGCAGTACCGGCACGCGGTCGGCAAGCGGCTCTGGGAGCTGCCGGCCGGCCTGCGCGACGTGCCCGGCGAGGACCCGGTGCGCACCGCGGTCCGCGAGCTGGCCGAGGAGGCCGACCTCGTGGCCGGCCGTTACCACCTGCTCATCGACCTGCACACCTCGCCCGGCTTCACCGACGAGTCGATCCGGCTCTTCCTGGCCCGCGAGCTGACCCCGGTCCCGGACGCCGAGCGCCACCAGCGCACCGACGAGGAGGCCGACTTGGAGATCGCCTGGTTCGACCTGGACGAGGCGGTCGCGATGGTCTTCCGAGGCGACATCACCAACGCGGCTGCGGTGGGCGGGCTGCTGGCCGCGGCACGGGCCCGAGACGAGGGCTGGGCGACCCTGCGGCCGGCTGTCTGACCTGCCTTTCCGTTACGGCTGGAATGGGTTGCGCAGGCAGTCCATTCCAACCGCGGGCCGGCGGTCGCGGTGTCGGCGGTAGCCCTGGTCTAGCCCTTCGCCGTTTCGAAGTCGTCTGACCACGCCGTCGAACCGGTGGGCGGCGGGGTGGTAGTGGTAGTGCCACCGCCGCCGGCTAGCGTCCAGACCGCGTACGCGATGGCGTCGGTGTTGCGGTCGAGCGCGGTGTCGTCGATGTTCGAGATGGTGTCGCACGCCGCGTGGTAGCAGGGGTCGAAGGCCGCTGCCGTGCCGCCCCAGAGGGTGACCTGCGCGGCGGTCTTGCGGCCCTCGGCGCCGCTGAAGATGCCGCCCGCCGGGATGCCGGCCGCGATGAACGGGCCGTAGTCGCTGCGGCCGTCGAAGTCGGTACCGCGGGTCGGCACGCCGATCGTGGCGTAGTACGCCGCCAGCGTCGCCTCGATCTGCGCGGAGCCGGCCGGGCCGGCGCCGGAGCCGGTGCCGTCGGAGTTGTCCCCGTCGTAGAGGAAGTAGCCCGGGTTCGGCGAGGCCACCATGTCGAAGTTCAGGTACCCGGTGATCGCGGCCTTCTGCGCCGAGGTCAGCGAGTTCACGTACGCGGTCGAGCCGCGCAGGCCGAGCTCCTCGGCGCCCCACCAGGCGAACCGCAGGTGTCGGGTCGGCTGGTAGCCGGCCCGCGCGACGGCGAGGGCGACCTCGAGATTGGCGGCCGAGCCGGAGCCGTTGTCGTTGATGCCCGGGCCGGCGATGACGCTGTCCAGGTGGCCGCCGATCGTCAGGGTGTCCGACGTGTTGCCGCCGGGCCAGTCGGCGATCAGGTTGTAGCCGGTCGCGCCGTTGTAGGTGAACGACTGCTGCGAGGTGGTGAAGCCGGCCTGGTCGAGGAGCCCCTTCACGTAGGTGACCGAGGCGAGATAGCCCGCCCGGCCGTGCGCGCGGTTGCCGCCGTTCGCCGTGGCGATGCTCTGCAGTTGGGTGAGGTGCGCCTTGACGCTGGCGACCGGGATGTCCGGCGCGGCGGCCGCGAGGGCCGTCCGCGCGGCGAGGTCGGCCTGCGGTGCGACGGCGGCGTCGACCGGTGTCGCAGCGAGGCCGACGGCCAGCGCGGTCGCGCCCAGTAGGGGAAGTGCTCGCACGAAGTTCCTCCGTGTGGCTCGGACGGACCGCCACCCGGGTGGTAGTGACGGTCATCGAAGCATTGCAGCGGAGAAGCTACGGCAATCATCCCAATCAATCCATACCGCGAGATTACTTTCGTCCCGTCAGTGCCCGACCAGTCGGCGGATCTCCAGGTCGACCCGGCGCGGGCCCAGGTCGAAGTCGAGCGGGAGGCCGGCGGCCGCTACCTCGGCGGCGTCGTCGAGGCGTAGGTCGCAGGCGGAGCAGGAGAAGCCGTGGACGTGGGCGACCGCGCGACGCATCGCGGTGCCTGTGGGGTCGGTGGCCAGGGCGTCGACGGGCTGGTCGTCGCCGTCCAGGATCAGCCAGCAGACCAGCCAGCCGTCCTGCACACACACCGGGCACGGATAGCGCTGCTCGTAGTCGGCCTGCCAGCCGGGCCGGCCGGCCAGTGCCTTCATCACCAGCAGCTGTTGGCCGGGTTCCAGCCCGACGAGCCTGGTGCGCAGCCCGGCCTGCGCCGCCTGCATCTTCGCCTC
>DASWMR010000310.1:0-7176 GCA_036399635.1 Actinoplanes sp.
TGCGTGGTGACCACGTTCGGAAAGTACGACCGGCAGGTCTCCAGGTTGTGGTTGTAGCGGTGCACGCCCATCTCGACCAGGTCGTCGACCTGCTCCTGGGTCAGCATGCCGAGACTGGCGGCGACCTGGATGTCGACCGCCTCCCGGATCGCCTTGACGCCCTGGCGCATCTGGTCCATCAGGCGCTGGTCGGGGCCGCGCACGGCGGCCACGATGCAGAACTCGGTGGCGCCGGTGGCGGCGGTCTGCCGGGCCGCCTCGACCAGCGACGGAATGTCCAGCCAGATCGCACGGACCGGCGAGGTGAACAGGCCGGACTGGGAGCAGAAATGGCAGTCCTCCGGGCAGCCGCCGGTCTTCAGCGAAACGATGCCCTCGACCTCGACCTCCGGGCCACACCACTTCATCCGTACGTCGTGAGCCAGCTGAAGAAGCTCAGGCAGCTCGTCGTCGGGCAGCCGGAGCAGCTCGAGGATCCCCGCTTCGTCGAGACCGGCACCGTCGTTCACTACCTGGGCACGGGCCCGCTCGAGGATCTCTGACATGCCCGTACCTTACTTGGGCCTGTCTGGTCAGTGGGACCAGTGGTGGCCGGTGGTAGTTTCCCATTCTCGTCATGGTTGGGGGTCGGTGGTGCCGGGCTGGTTGGACGAACTGGAGCACCTCGCCCGGAGCCGGGCCAAGGCGGGGCTCACTCGCCGCCTGCGACCACGGCCGGGCGACGACTCCGTCGTCGATCTGGCCGGCAACGACTACCTCGGCCTCGCCGTCCACCCTGCGGTTGTCGCTGCGGCTGCTGCCGGCCTGAGCGCGTACGGGCTGGGGGCGACCGGTTCCCGCCTGGTGCGCGGCTCGACCGAGGCGCACGCCGCGCTGGAGTCCGAATTGGCCGACTGGCTCGGCGTCGCCGGAGTGCTCGTCTTCTCCTCGGGTTACCTCGCCAATCTGGCCGCGGTGCGCGGACTGGCCGGGGTGGCCGACCTGATCGTGTCCGACGCGTACAACCACGCCTCCCTGATCGACGGTTGCAAGGCGGCGGGCCGGCCGACGATCGTCGCGCCGCACGGCGACCCGGCCGGCGTCGCCGCCATCCTCGACGACCACCCGGGCAAGCGGGCGGTGGTGGTCACCGAGTCGGTCTTCTCGGTCGACGGCGATCTCGCGCCGCTGGCCGAGCTGCACGAGGCGACCTCGGCGCGCGGCGCCCTGCTGCTGGTCGACGACGCGCACGCGCTCGGCGTCCTCGGTCCCGAAGGCGCCGGCGGGGTGGCCGCGGCCGGCCTGGCCGGGCGCTCCGACGTGATCGTCACCGCCACCCTTTCCAAGGCACTCGGCGGCGCGGGCGGACTGGTGGCCGGCCCCGAGCAGTTCGTCCGGCATCTGGTCGACACCGGGCGCACCTTCATCTATGACACTGCCCCGCCACCCGCCGTGGTGGCCGGCGTGCACGAGGCCGTCCACCTAGCCCGGTCGGCCGGCGACCGCCGCGCCGTGCTGGCCGCCCGCGGCCGGCTGGCGGTGGCCCACCTGGGTGCCGCCGGCTTCGTTGTCGCGCCGCCGGCCGCCGGGGTGCTGTCGGTGCACGCGCCGGGCCCGGAGGCCGCGCTGGCCTGGGCGGCCGACTGCCGCGACCGGGGCGTCGCGGTCGGCTGCTTCCGCCCACCGTCGACCCCGGACGGCTCGTCGCGGCTGCGGCTGACCCTGAACGCGGGCGTGTCCGACGAGGACTTCGCCCGCGCCCTGACCGTGATCGTGGAGTGCGCCCCGTGAGCACCGAGCCACCCGCCCACTCGGACCAGTCGCCCTCCTCGGCCGACGTGACCGAAGTGACCGCCCACCTCCCCGCGGCGAACGTCGTCTTCACCCCGGTGCCGGGCGCCAAGGGCTTCCACTTTCCCCCGCTCCCGCCGGCGCATACGGCCGCCGCAAGCGACCCGGCCACCCCAGCGCATACGGCCGCCCCAGGGGCCCCGACTACCTCAGGCGACCCGGTCACCCCAGCGAATCCCACCGCCCCGGCCCCTCCGGCGGGTCCGGCCCCCACGGCCACTTCCCCCACTCGCGACATTTCCGATATTTCTCCCCCATCGGATTCCGAAACGACCAGCTCGGCGAGCCGGGATTCGCGGGTTCCGCTGGTGCCTGCGCCACGATCCGCTGCGGAGGGTCCCGTTTCGTTCGGCGAGGGCCCGATGCCGTCGATCGACGGTGCCGCGCTGCCGGCCGAGCCTGCCGTGCCGCCCGCCGCACCGGGGACCACTCCCCCGGCAAGCGCGCCGGAGGGCGTACCCGTCTCACCGGCGCCGATCGGCACCGCGCTGCACCCTGACGATCTGCCGAGTGGCGAAGCCCTCGGCGCGGAGATCTCCGCCGAACTTGCGGCCCAGACCCAGCCGGCGCCGCACCCCGCGCCGACCGGCGAGTGGCGGGGCATCGTGCTGGTCACCGGCACCGACACCGACGTCGGCAAGACCGTCGTCACCGCGGCGATCGCCGCCGCCGCGCAGGCCGCCGGGCTCCGGGTGGCGGTGATCAAGCCGGGGCAGACCGGGACGCTGACCGGTGCACCCACCGACATCGAGGTGATCAACCGGCTGGCCGGCCCGGACACGTCGCGCACGCTGGCCGAGTATCCGGAGCCGATGGCTCCGCTGGCGGCCGCCACGGTGGCGTCGATGCCGCCGCTGGAGTTCTCCGAGGTGGTCGACGCCGTCCGCGCCGAGGCGGACAAGCACGATCTGGTGCTGGTCGAGGGGGCCGGCGGGCTTCTCGTGCCGATGGGGGTGCGCCCGTCCGGCGAGTCGTGGACGGTCGCCGACCTGGCAACCGCGCTCGGTGTGCGCACGATCGTGGTGGCCCGCGCCGGGCTCGGCACGCTCAACCACACCGCGCTCACCCTCGAGGCGCTGAGCCGCCGCGGCGTACCGGCCGGCGTGGTGATCGGCGCCTGGCCGGCCGACCCGGAGCTGGTGCATTGGGCCAACTTCAGCGAGTTGGCCCCGCACCTGGTCGGGGCGCTGCCGGCGGGTGCCGGCCGGATGGATCCGGGGGTGTTCCGCCGGTCCGCACCGGGCTGGTTGACGCCCGCGCTCTACGGCGTCCTGGACAACTGGCGGGTCTGGGCGGAAGAGACCGGCGAGGGTCACCACTGACCGACTGGTTGTGCGGCTTTCACGTTCAGCGAGCGTGCCATGGTGGATTCGCCCATCGAGAGCATTGCGGTACCGCACGGGCGTTTCTAGGCTCGCGGTAACCGTCATCCATCGCTGAGTGAGGGGGTCCGCCGTGACCAGAAGTAGTCCTGTGTCGTCCGACGCCTATGAGTACCTGGATAACGTGGCCCCGGAGGAGCAGGCGCGACTCGAGGCAGTCCGGCGCTATCGGCTGGTCGACCAGCCGGTGGAGGACGCGTACGACCGGATCGCCTTCGTGGCCGGCGCCATCTTCGACACTCCGATCGCGACGGTCTCGCTGGTCGAGCAGGACCGGGTCTGGCTGGCCGCGTGCCAGGGGCTCACCGGCGTCCGCGAGGTGGGCAAGGAGCCCGGCCTGTGCGCCTCGGTGATCGCCCAGGACGACGTCTATGTGATCAACAATGCGGCCGTCGACCCCCGCACTCTGGAGCACCCACTCGTGCGCGGCGACCTGGGCCTGCGCTTCTACGCCGCCGCGCCGATCCGCACCCACGACGGCTACCGGCTGGGCACCGTCAACGTGATCGACAACCGGCCGCGCGAGGTCACCGCCCGCCAGCTCCAGGCCCTCGAACACCTCGCCTCGATGGTCTCCGACGAGCTGGAGCTTCGCCTCATGGTGATCCGCAGTGCGGCCGCCGAGCAGCGCATGCGCGACAACGTGAGCTGATTACCGATCCGCCGTTGCGGGTAGATCGCAGCGCATGGACACACCCCGATCGATCGCCGTCGTCGCCCACAACCGTAAGAATCTGGGCGGCGGGCTGGACGAACTCCGCCGCCGGCTCACCGGCGCCGGAGTCGACGAACTGCTCTGGTTCGAGGTGCCGAAGAGCCGTAAGGCACCCAAGCAGGTCCGCAAGGCCGTCCAGGCCGGTGTGGACCTGCTTGTCGTCTGGGGCGGCGACGGCATGGTGCAGCGTTCAGTCGACACGCTGGCCCAGACGAAGGGCGGCACGAAGATCCCGCTGGCGATCATGCCGGCCGGCACCGGCAACCTGCTCGCCACCAACCTGGGCATTCCGGCGGACATGGAGCAGGCGGTGGACATCGCCCTGCACGGCCGGCGCCACCGCATCGACCTGGGCAAGCTGGGCGGCGAACACTTCGGCGTGATGGCCGGCATCGGCTTCGACGGCGCGCTGATCCACGACGCGGACCGCAAGATGAAAGACCGGCTGGGCAAGCTCGCCTACGTCTGGACGGGTCTGCGCCACGTGAACGGCGAGGCGGCAAACGCGAAAATCACCATCGATGGCACCACGTGGTTCTCCGACGAGGCCAGCTGCGTACTCATCGGCAACGTCGGCACCATCACCGGCGGCATCAACGCCTTCGACGACGCCAAGCCGGACGACGGCTGGCTCGACGTCGGCGTGGCCACCGCGCAGGGCGCACTGCAGTGGGCGCGGGCGCTCGGCACGATGGCGGTGGGCCGCTCCGAGAAGTCACCGTTCGTCCGCACCACGCGGGCCCGGCGCATCGACGTGAAGCTTCAGTCAAAAATGCAGTACGAGCTGGACGGCGGCGCCCGCACCAGGACGAAGAGCTTCACTGCGGAGGTCGTGCCGGGCGCCCTGAAGATCTGCGTCCCCCAGCAGCAGGCCGCCAGCGATGGCTGAGCCCGCGCACTAATCCGTCAGCGAGCCGGCTCCGTCAGCGAGCCGGCGAACACCCGCGTGGTGGCGTACCGCAGCAGCGGCCGATAGACCCGAACCGCATCGGTGATCGATCCGAAGTGCGACGACGCGTTGTCCTCCAGGTACGTCGTCGCGATCTCCACCTGCTCGATCGGGTGGCCGTCCCGGGCGGCGTACAGCAGCACGTTCATCTCGTACTCGAACTGCTCCCCGGGCACCGCGAGCAGCCAGTCGAGCAGATCCGCCGGGTACGCCCGTAGCCCGGTCTGCGTGTCCTGCACCTCTCGCCCGGTGGCCGCCCGGAACAACGCCTGCGTGACCGTGTTACCGAAGCGGCTGCGCAACGGCATCTGGTCGTCGATCCGCCGCGCCCCGAGCACCATCCGTCGCGTCTCGCGACACCGGGCCGCGACCCGCAGGATGTCGTCGACGCTGTGCTGGCCATCCGCATCGGCGCAGACCACGTCCGTACCGCCAAGGGCTGCCGCCTCTCGGAGGCCGGTCTTGAGCGCCGTGCCCTTGCCGAGGTTCACCCGGTGCTTCAGCACCGTGCATCCGGTGAGCGAGTCCACCACCCGGGTGTCGTCACTTCCGTCGTCGACCACGACGATAGGCAGGTCCGGCACGGCGGCACGAATCTCGTCGATCAGGGCAGGCAGGTGAGCGCCGGGCTGGTACACCGGCAAGAGCAGCAGCATGGGCGCTGCTATACCCCGCGGCGCATCAACGTCACCATTCGTCGCTCCCGGCGCAGAAGAGTGGCCGCGTCCCGCACGCCGAGCAGACCGAGCCGCGACGCTGCCCGGATGGCGTGCTCATACACTCCGCCCGACTCCGGTCCCGCCGCGGGCACGTCCAGCAGGGCGGCGCCGCGTAGGCCGAGCACCTTGCCGGCCAACAGCCGGGCCCGCGGCAGATGCCAAGGGTGGGTGACCAGGCCGAGCGGCCGGCGGGCGTCGAACCGGAAGCCGTCGAGCAGCCCGTCCTCGACGGTGTGCAGCAGGTTCTCCAGCGTGCTGCGGGAGCGGCACTCGACGCGCAGATCCCCGTCGAGGCCGAGGGCCCGGGCAGCGGCCAGCATGAGGTCACCCTCCCGACAGCCGGACGGCGGTTCGGCCGCGCCCTCGCGCGCCTGCGCCCAGCCGCCGCTGAAAACGATCCGCTGGGGCCGAATCATGGCGGCGGCGTACTCCGCGGCGGCCCGCACCCGCGCCGCACTTCCCGGGGTCAGCGCGTAGCCGCCCGGCCCTGAAGTCACTCCGTTGCCGAAGACCAGCAGAACCCCGGCTACGCGATCTGCTGCCACCAGCCGTCCACCGCCGGTGGATTGTCCACGTCCACCCGCTCGCCGGGGCGCGGGACCGCCAGCCGTACGCCGCGGGCTTTCGCCTCCCGCCAGGTGCGGTCGGCGGGCTCGGCCCAGTCGTGCAGGGCCAGGTTGAAGGTCGCCCAGTGCACCGGGATCATCAGCCCGCCACGGACGTCGGCGTGCGTGGCGACCCCATCCTCGGGCAGCATGTGAATGTCCGGCCAGGCATCCCCGTACGCGCCGATCTGCACCAGCGTGACGTCGAACGGGCCGTGCTCCGCGCCGATCTCGGCGAAGCCGGGGAAATAGCCGGTGTCGCCGGAGTAGAAGACCCGACGGGTCGGTCCCTTGATCACCCAGCTGGTCCAGAGCGTCTCGTCCCGGCTGAACCCGCGGCCGGAGAAGTGCCGGGCAGCGGTCGCGACGAACTCCACACCGGCCACTGTGACCCGCTCGTTCCAGTCCAGCTCGATGATCCGGTTGGCCGGCACGCCCCAGCGCTGAAGGTGCGCGCCCACCCCCAGCGGCACCAGGAACGGCACCGCCTGCAGGTCGACCAGGTTCTGCACGGACGGCATGTCGAGGTGGTCGTAGTGATCGTGCGAGATCAGCACGGCGTCCAGCGGAGGCAGGTCACGCAGCGCGACCGGCGGCTCGTGCAGCCGCTTCGGGCCGCCCAGCCGGGACGGGGAGCAGCGCTCGCTCCACACCGGGTCGAGCAGGACCCGCTTGCCCTCGATCTCGATCAGCGCCGACGAGTGGCCGTACCAGGTGACGTGCAGCCCGTCGGCGGAGCGGCCGGCGACCGGGGTGACCACCGGGATCGGCTGGCGCGGGTGACGCCGCTCCCGGTCCTGCAGGGCCGCCGCCAGCAGACGCGGCATCGTCGCCGCCGCGATCTCGGAGGCGGGCACGCTGTTGCGGAACTTGCCGTCGGCGTACTGCGGGGAGCTCTTGATCCGCGCGAGACGCGCGCCGGAGGCCTTGGCCCCGATCTGCCGCGGAATGTCGCGGACGGCCCAGACCGCTGCCG
>DASWMR010000311.1:0-2882 GCA_036399635.1 Actinoplanes sp.
CGCTGACCATGCGGACCATAGACGAACTGCTCGAGCAGTACGACGGCCGCGGCTACGGCGATCTGAAGAAGGACCTCGCCGAGATCGTTGTCGACTTCGTCAAGCCGCTCCAGGACCGCACCCGGGCCTACCTGGAGGACCCGGGACACCTCGACAAGGTGCTGGCGATCGGCGCTGAGAAGGCCCGTGCGGTCTCCGCGGCGACGCTCGCCACCGCGTACCAGAACGTGGGTTTCCTCAGCCCGCCCCGCGAGGCCTGACCCGACGTGGCCGAGGGCGCCCGGGCGACGCGAATCGGCGTCGCCATCGACATCCCCGACCCCTGGGGGCGGCAACTGACCGAGCGGCGGGCCGCGGCCGGTGATCCGCAGGCGGCGTACACGCCGGCGCACGTCACCCTGCTCGGCCCCACCGAGGTGCCGACCGCGGCGCTGCCCGCCGTCGAGAAATATCTCGAGGCGGTGGCGGCGGCGCAGGAGCCGTTCACCATCCACCTGCGCGGCACCGGGACGTTCCGGCCGATCACCGAGGTGGTCTTCGTGACCCTCGCGGTGGGGATCAGCGAGTGCGAGCTGCTGAATGCGGCGATCACCGCGGCGGACGACGTCAGCCGCGACTCCCGGTTTCCCTATCACCCGCACGTCACGGTCGCGCAGGACGTTCCGGCCGCGGCGTTGGACGCCGCCTTCGAGGACCTGGCCGGCTTCTCGGCCAAGTTCCACGTCGCCTCGTTCACCCTCTTCTCGCACGGCGGCGAGGGCCCGTGGCGTCGGCGGCGCGACTACCCGCTCGGATTTTCGTCGGCCGTTTGATCTGCACGGGCGTGCCGGTCGGTTACGGTCCTCGCGTGAATCCGATCGATCGGGCCTATGACGCCGCCGAGGCGCAGATCATGCGGCTGCGGGTCTGGTCCCGGTACTTCGATCACCTCAGTCGCGCCGTGCTGCGCTATATGGACGCGCAGGGTGGACGGTTGGCCGCGGCGATCGCCTACTACGGATTCTTCGCGGTCTTCGCGCTGCTGCTGATCGGCTACTCGATCTTCGGCATCCTGCTGACCAACAACGTCGAGCTGTTCGAGCTGGTCCAGGACTTCCTCCGGCAGAATCTGCCCTTCCTGGACGTGCGGGCCATCCTGGAGACCGGCCGAACGGTCGGCATCGTCGGCATCGTCGGCCTGACGTTCACCGGCATCGCCTGGGTCGAGGCGATCCGCTCCTCGCAGCGGCTGATCTGGCGGCTCAACGAGCAACCCGGCTACATCGGTGTCCGCCAGGCCCTTGACCTGTTGGTGCTGCTCGGCGTCCTGCTCCTGCTGGCGCTCTCCCAGCTGGCCGTCTACGGCCTGGAGAAGGTGGTCACCTGGCTGGCCACCGGCCTGGTCCAGTCGATGATCAGTGTGGCGCTCACCCTGGCGGTCAACATGCTGCTGGCGGCGGCGTTGCTGGCCGCGGTGCCCCGGCTGCGGATGACCGTGCGCCGGATGGCCCCGCCGGTGCTGCAGGTCGGCGTCGGCGTCACGCTGCTCAATACCGTCGGCAAGTCGTTCGTCGGCCTGGTGCAGCGCAATCCGGCGTACGGCCTGGTTGGTTCCGCCGTCGGCGTGCTCGTCTACCTGTACGTCTTCAATCAGCTGCTGCTCTTCGGCGCGGCCTGGGCGGCGACCAGCCCGCATGGCCGCGTGGTGGACCTGTCGGCTGACGATAAAAATGCCCCAGTGGGGCAAAATACCTGGATCCGGCACAGTAGCCCGGAATGATAGGCGCGTGGGCACTCTCGTGACGCTTGACCTGCCCGTCGATTCGCCGGTGGCGGACCTGCCCTGGGTGATCACGATCGGCGCGCTCGACGACACCGAAGACTGGGAGCCGGTGGTCTGCGGGCCGTATGAGCGGGCGCACGCCCTCGCCCTGGCCCAGGCCGTGGTCGCCGACGAGGACCTGATGGCGGTCGTCGAGCCGCTGCTGCCACGCCCGGACGCGGAGGCGATCCGCTACGAGATCGAACTGGCCCGCTCGGCTGCCGAGGCCCCGGCAGCCGACGCCGACGATGATCACGAGACCCGACGGGTCCACCCGGGGCGGCCGCCGACCGAGGTCGAGGTGCGGGCCGGCTGGGCCCGGATAGCGGAGCGCCTGACCGCCGGTTAGCCCTTGATCAGGGCACGCGCCCCGGCCACGTAGGTCGCCCGGTCCGGCGTGCCGATCAACAGCCGCTGGAGCACGAAACCCGGGATCAGCGCGAAATAGGCGTGGGTGACCGCGTCCACATCGGTGCCGGCCGGCAACTCCCCGTCGGCAACCGCGTGCTCGACGACCGTGCGGACGCTTGCGCGCAGACCCGAGTATCGCTCTCGGGCGATCTCGCCGATCGCCGGGTCGAGCGTCGCCTCCGCCCACACCTGCAGGGCGATCGGCAGGCTGCCGCCCGGGCCGGTCTGCTGCTCGATGGCGGCCAGGATCTCGTCGAGCGACTCGGCCAGCGGCAGCCGCCGGGCCGCCACCGCGTCGATGTGCTGCTGCATGCCGCCCGCGACGGTGCTGGCGATGGCGCTGATGATCTCGTTCTTCGACTTGAAGTAGCGGTAGACGGCGCCGACCGACAGGCCCGCCTCCTGGACCAGGTCCTGCATCGAGGTGTTGTGCAGGCCCTTGGTCAGGAAACAGGTGCGGGCCGCGGCCAGGATCTGCTCGCGGCGGGCGTTGAGGTGATCTTCGGAGACTCGTGGCACACAGCACAGTATAAAACGAACGCTCGTTCTTGACACCCGCGAGTGTCCGGAGGCACGCTCAGTTTGTTAAAGAACGAGCGTTCGTTTTGGAGGAGATCATCATGCGTAAGCCCGCCCCGATCACCCTCGGCGTCCTGATCGCGCTGGCCGT
>DASWMR010000312.1:0-2107 GCA_036399635.1 Actinoplanes sp.
GTGGTGTTCATCCCCTTGGCCCGCCAGGCCCGCTCGATCGCCGAGTGGGTCCCGCCGATGGCCTTGGCCGACCCCACGACGGCGATCAGATCGGCGAACGAGGCGCGGCCCGGGGCGGCCAGTGCCACCTGCCGGATGTACTCCGTGCGCTTCTGCCCGTACCCCCGGAGCAGCGCGATGATCTTCTCCCGCAGCACCGCGGGGTCGGCGGAGGTGTCGGCCCGGCTTTCGCTCAGCCGGTCCAGGATGGAACGAGCTTCCTCGATGTCCCCCTCGAGGTCAGGGTTGAAAGTGATCGTCACAGTTGCCATGTCTCATTGATAGCTCGCATCTATAAAGAGTGCAAGTACTATCTTTATAGATCCCCGCCGGCTTTATAGCTCCCGGCCGGGCGGCGGGGGTAGCGTGGGCCGGAGGCGACATGGATCTCAACGCGGACCTCGGCGAGAGCTTCGGGTCCTGGCCGCTCGGCGACGACGCGGCCATGCTGGCAGTGGTGAGCAGCGCCAACATCGCCTGCGGCTTCCATGCCGGCGACCCCCGCACGCTGCTGGCCACCTGTGAACAGGCGGTCGAGCGCGGCGTGGTGATCGGCGCCCAGGTGGGGTACCGCGACCTGCCCGGCTTCGGTCGGCGGTTCATCGACTACGCGGCCCACGACCTGGTCGCCGACGTGCTTTACCAGCTCAGTGCCCTGGACGGCCTGGCCCGGGTGGCCGGCGGGCGGGTTCGCTACGTCAAGCCGCACGGGGCGCTCTACAACGCGATCGTCCACCACGAGGTGCAGGCGGCCGCGGTCGTCGAGGCGGTGCGCCGGTTCCGGCCGGGCCTGCCGGTGCTCGGTCTGCCCGGCTCGGCCTTCCTGCGGCGGGCCGCGGCGGCGGGGCTGTCGGCGGTGCGCGAGGCGTTCGCCGACCGGGGCTACCGCGGCGACGGCACGCTGGTACCGCGGCGCTCGCCGGACGCAGTGCTGCACGACCCCGACGAGGTGGCCGCCCGGACAGCCCGGCTGGTGACCGAGGGGACCCTGGTCGCGGTGGACGGTACGGTGCTGCGGATGGTGGCCGACTCGATCTGCGTGCACGGCGACTCGCCGGGTGCGGTGGCGATGGCGCACGCCGTACGGGAAAGGCTTGTGACCTCCGGGGTGTCGATCGAGCCGTTCGCATGAGGACGTTTCGGCGGTGCGGGCGTGAGGCGGTGCTGGTCGAGGTGGCCGGCCAGGACGCCGCGCTCGCACTCTACGCGGCCCTGCACGACGCCGCCCTGCCCGGCGTCACTGACCTGGTGCCGGCCGCCCGCACGGTGCTGATCCGGCTGGACCCGTCGGTGACCTCGGCGGCCGAGATCCGCGCGGCCGCCGAAACGCTCGACGCGCCGGAGACCGCGCCTGCGACGGCCGGGTCGGTGGAGATCCCGGTGGTGTACGACGGCCCCGACCTGGCCGAGGTGGCCACCCGTCTGGGGCTGGCGGCGGACGAGGTGGTGGCCCGGCACACTGGGACCCCGTGGACCGTCGCGTTCGCCGGCTTCGCGCCCGGCTTCGGCTATCTGACCGGCGGTGATCCGGTGTTCGACGTGCCGCGCCGCGGCTCGCCTCGGCCCCGCATCACGGCCGGTTCGGTCGGACTGGCGGGCCGGTTCTCCGGGGTCTATCCGCACGACAGCCCGGGCGGCTGGCAGCTGATCGGGCGCACCGGGACGCGGGTGTGGGACCTCGACCGCGAGGAGCCGGCGCTGCTGCTGCCGGGGGTCGAGGTGCGCTTCACGGCGGTGCCGCGATGAGCCTGACCGTGCTGCGCACCGGACCGTTGACCGTGCTGAAGGACGCCGGCCGGCCGGGGCACGCCCATCGGGGAGTGGCGCTGTCCGGAGCGGTGGACCGGTCGGCCTATCGCCGGGCCAACGCGCTGGTGGGCACCGAGCCGGGCGCCGCGGTTCTCGAGTGCACCCTCGGCGGCCTGCGGGTCGTCTTCGACCGGCCGGCGGTCGCGGTGCTGACCGGCACCGACGCCGTGCTGACGGTCGACGGCGACCGGGCCGGCGTCGAGGAGGTGATCGAGGTGCCGGCGGGCGCCACCGTGACCGTGACGATGCCCAAGCGGGG
>DASWMR010000313.1:0-6060 GCA_036399635.1 Actinoplanes sp.
CTACGCTCAGTGTTGTGCACGACGCCGTAGGCCCACGTGCGCAAAACGCGCAGTCGGGGGCGGATTGCAAACTTGGCAAAGCCGATGCCTGCACTGACAAACGACCTCCGGCCGTCCGCGCCAGCGATACAGCAACGGAAACGATGCTGTATCGCAACTGGCTCCGAGGCCTATTAGGCTCGGCCGACAGCGAGACAGCGCAGAAGTATGGAAGAGCGCTTTATGACGCGCGCTCGCTCCGGTGGGACGAAGCGGCAACCATCCGGCAAAACCCGGCCACTCGCGACGGCCTTCTCGAACGCAAGAAGACCCAGTGGGAAACTGTCGCTGAACAAATCAAGCAGGAAGACCCGGAAGCTTACGAATACCTGCAGGGCGTCAATGGCATGGACCGTATCGGCGCGGGATTCATCGCAGTGCTCGCAGCGATCATGTTTGCCCTCTTTGACCTCACGGCCTCGCTCTTGGTGCTGCTCGGCTTCCTCGTCTTCCGATGGGCGGTGATCGCCGCGCCTATCCTGGGAACCGTTGGGCTCCTCCGACCTGCGAGTTCGGGTATCCGACGCCTCGGTAATGCCGTGGTGGCCGCCGTTTTCAACATCGTGATCTTCGGTACCGCGGCGGCGATCTACCTGTTCGCAGTCGATCTGATCATGAATACCGCTAGCCTGCCCGGCTGGTTGCAGGTGGTTCTCGTTGCGCTCAGTGGCGTGGTGGGCTGGGTCCTGCTGCGGCCATACCGACGCATCACCCAGCTCGGCGGCCAGGACGGCGCCCGGACGATCGCCTCCGGCGGATCCTGGCAGCGGCGGTTCTTCCGGGACATGCGCGAGGCCTCCAGGACCGAGGATTCCGACGACCGCTCACCGGCACTGAGGAAAGACCGCCGCACGGTCTTCGTCGAGCAGGGCAACCTGCGTCCCGAGGCTCGGCTGGAGGATCCGGCGCACGCCTCGGGCAGCCGCGGCGATCGCACCCCGGTCTCGGCAGCCGGCCGCACCGATGGGGCACCCACCCAGATCCGGCCGGACGGCCGCGAGTCGGTCCGCGTCGACGGGCCGGCCGCGGCTCCGACCGCGGATGACTCGCCGCCGGCGAAGGCGGGGCCGGGACGGAGCCGCCGGCCCTCCACCTGGACCGAGCCCGACATCGCCGAACAACCGGCTTCCTATGCGATCTACCGGCCGGAGACCGGGGCCACCACCCGAGAACCCGCCGCCCCGCGGGTGCGCTCCGAGGCCCGGTAATCGGCATGCCCCGGGCTCTCGAACTCGGTCTCAACCGCATCTTCCGGTCACGTTGGGGGGTGGCCCTGGTTCTCGGGGTCATCGTGCTGGCGGTGGTCGGAATCGGCCGGCTCTTCGCCGGCGACACGCCGTCGTCGCCCGCCCTCGACCCCGGGTCCCCCGGTCCGACGATCAGCGCCGATCCGGCCGAGGACGACAGTGTCATCGACTCGGCCCCGCCGCCGAGCCCGTCGACCAGTCCGGGGCGGGCGCAGCCCGAGGCGGTCGCCTACGCGTTCGCGTCGGCCTGGGTGGACCATGAAGGGGCCTCCGCCAAGGCCTGGCGGGACCGACTGCTGCCGAACATCACCAAGGACCTCGCCGACGAGCTGAACGGCGTAGACCCGGCCGGCGTGCCGGCCGATCGGGTGATCGGTCGGCCGAGCCTGGTACCGGTGAGCGCGACGGTGGTGAACGCCGTGGTCACAACGGACTCCGGCAAGCTCAGCCTGCGCATGATCGCACCGGACGGGCATTGGCTGGTGGACGGCATCGACTGGAACTCGGCGTGAGCATCCCCCGTCCGCGCCGCGTCGTGCTGCTGGTCGCCCTGGTGGCGACGCTGGCCCTGCTGTGCTGCGGCGGTGGGGTGACCGCCGTCCTGCTCGGCGGTCTCACCGACGAGAACACCAAGCTGAACGCTGCTCTCGGCTGCGGCAAGGGCGGCGCGATCGATCCAGACTCCAAGCTGCCGCGGATCCGGCCCTATGGCGCCGCGCAGATCCGGAACGCCGCAATCATCATCAACACCGGCGCGGACCTGAAGATGCCGCCACGGGCCTGGGTGATCGCGGTGGCGACCGCGATGCAGGAATCCCGGCTGACGAACCTCGGCAATCTCGGCTCACGCAACGACCACGACTCGCTCGGGCTGTTCCAGCAGCGGCCCAGCTCCGGGTGGGGTACGCCGGCCCAGGTGATGGATCCGGTCTACGCGAGTACCAAGTTCTACGACAAGCTCAAGACGATCGCCGGCTGGGAGGCCATGTCGCTCACCGAGGCCGCCCAGCAGGTGCAGATCAGCGCCTATCCCGATGCTTATGCCAAGCATGAGCTGCTGGCCACCCAGATCGTCAATCTGCTCGCCGACGGCGCGGCGAACGCGGTCGGCAACTCGGTCGCGATGGTATGTGCGGCGAACGGGCAGATCGCCGCCTCCGGGTGGACCATTCCGGTGAAGTTCGGGGTCGTTTCCGCGTTCCGCAGCTCGTCGCGGCCCAATCACCAGGGCGTCGACCTGGGCGCCGGTCGGTACACCCCCATTTCGGCCGCGGCCAGCGGTATCGTCTCGAAGGTCAAGTGCGACGAGGACCACAACGGTCAGCGAACGTGCAATGTCGACGGATACCCGGGCAAGGGCGGTTGTGGGTGGATGGTGGAGATTCAGCACGCCGGCAACGTGATGACCCGGTACTGCCACATGGTTCAGCGGCCATTCGTGCGGGAAGGGCAGGAGGTCACCGCCGGGGAGATTCTCGGACGGGTCGGGACCAGCGGGAACTCGTCGGGTCCGCACCTGCACTTCGAGGTGCACCTCAACAACGACCGCTCCAGCGCCGGCGCGATCGACCCGGTGCAATTCATGCGCGAGCATGGCGCTCCGCTCGGAGGCGAAGGATGACCGGCGGGCCTCAGCCTGATCCCTTCGCCGGGCATCCCGACTGGGAGCTGGACCCACCGCGTCCGGTTGCTCCCACTCCCGCGACCATGAGCGGCCAACTGCGTGGACGTCGGGTACTGATCGGACTACCGGGTTACGGGTGGCGGTCCGACCTGCGTGCCGACGAGAAGGTGATCCAGGGCAGCCGCACCTATGTGCCGGTGATGTCCGAAGCGGAGTGGTATCGCGCCGAGGCCGAGCAGACCGAAGTTTTCGCGCCGCTGGTGCCGGTGGAGCGAGTTTGGGTCGAAGAATTGGGTATATCAGGATTTGGAACTCGGGCAAAGGACGTCAAATCCCGGCTGGTATCGCTTGATGAGCCGCCACGCCGAAGTCCGGTCCGGGCGTTGGATGCGGACTTCCTTTCCGGTCGGCGTGTCATTCAGTTACTCGAGGATGGCGGAGAACAACGCGACCTTCGAGCGGTGACTGAACTGCATACCAACACCGACGGCGACATCTGTGCGCGCGTTGCGGCAGAGCTCGACTGGTACCGCTGGGGCTGGAGCGGCCGCGCTCCGCGCACCCTCGAAGTGCCTCTTCATCTACTTTGGATCGAGTAGATCAAGAACCCGGCTCCGCTCCACAAACTCGCCACCCATCATCGTTCTTCAGCTGAAATCGCCAGCGATCAGAAGTCTCTTCACTGCCGTCCGAGACCGTTCGCACAAGATCGACGCTAACGGCTGCCGCCTCGTCCGAGACTTGGACATCGAAGTCACGCCATGTGATGTTGATACCGATCGAATATTGCATCTCACGACTCTGAATGTCTGCCCTGAATGAATTCATCTTGGAAAGATCAAGCTGAGGATTACATGTGTAGAGGCTGGCCGCCTTATCATCTCGCGCAACCAGATATGCGCCCAGGAAGCTATCCACAACGGCATCGGGCTCCGCCCGCTCGATCTTGGTTTCCTTGTCGTAGAGCAGCACCGCCACCCCCACACCACCCAGGCAGAGCAGCCCGAGCACCCCCGCAACCATCGCAATCCACAGCCGCACCCGTCGGGTCTTAGCGCGATCGCGCCCCACCGTCCCCGCCCCCGCCTCAACGCTCGGCGGCGCGGCGGACACAGGCTCCGCCCCGCGCTGCGCCGGTGTCGGCGGTACGGGACCGGTCTTGGGCTCTTGCGGCTGCACACATACGACAGTAATCCCTTCGATCCGCCCAGGACTGTCGTAGCGGCACCACCCACCGCCCGGTCCCCGCAAACCGCAGCGAACCTCGCGAATCGCACCGTTCGATGTGTGCGGCCAACCTCTGGTCGCGGGTGCGGCACGTAAGCCGACGGGGGCACGCAACGCGATGCCCAGCCGGGTCTGGGATAGGTTTTACCCGCACACAGGAGGTGAGGGCGGTGGTGGATTCGAGTTTTCGGGTCCGGCAGGCTGCTGCCCTGCACCGGCAGGCAGCCGCGGCGGTCGAGGCGGCGGCGACGGTCCTCGATGCCGACCTGGTCGCCATGCCCGACCCGATCGAGCAGCAGCGGGTGATCGAGGAGCTGCGGGTGGCAGCCGCGGCCCTGGCGCCGGGGTGGCTCGGGTCGGAGCTCGACGCGCAGTCGGCCAGTACCCCGCTGGGCGGTGTCTATCCGCCGCAGTTCGTGCGGATCGGGGTGGCGCAACCGCTGGATGACGCACGCTTCCCGGCGATCGTCCCGCTGCTCGGGACAGGTCATCTCACCATCGACGCCACCGCGACCGACGCCCGGGTCTTCGGGCTGATCAGGTCGATTCTGCTGCGCCTGCTGGCCGCCGCGCCGCCCGGTTCGCTGCTGGTGCGCGGGGTCGACGGCACCGGCGGCGGTTCGGTCTTCGCCCCGTTCGAGGATCTGCTGGACGCCGGCCTGATGTCACCGCCGGCCACCGACCGGCAGGGGCTGCGGGACGTGCTGACCGAGGCGGAGAAGTGGCTGCGGCCGGGCCGGGGAGCGACCGCGCGGCGGAGCCGGCGCGACCGGATGCTGCTGTTGGTGATCGCCAGCCTGCCTGAGCTGACCGAGGGCGAGGAGCTGCGCCGGATTGCGGCACTCGCCCAGCAGGGGCCGGATTCCGGCCTGCACATGATCGTGGGAGGGTGGCCGCCGCCGCCGCTGACCGCGGAGACGACCCAGGCACCCCTGCCCCGCACGACAATGATGTCGGTCCGGAACCCGTACGCGGTCATTGGCGATCCGCCCGGCGCGACGTTCGGCTCGAAGCCGTCCGCCGTCTGGCTGAATGCCCCGGTTTTTCTCGATGACGACCCGCCGCCGCATTTGATCGACGCGGTCTGCCGGGAGCTCGCCACGCACTCCACCGCCGCCTCGCAGATCACCCTGGGCGAGCTGTTGCCGGAGGCGGGCGAGCCGTTGTGGGCGGGCGACGCGGCGGACGGCCTCGGCACGGTGGTCGGCCACGACGGGGACACTGCGTTGCCGCTGCGGTTGAACGACCTCACCCCGCACTGGCTCGTCGGCGGGCGCTCCGGGGCCGGCAAGACCGCTTTTTTGATCAACGTGCTGTACGGCCTCGGTGCCCGGTACAGCCCCGCGGAACTGGCTCTCTACCTGCTCGACTTCAAGGAGGGCGTGTCGTTCGCCGAGTTCGTGCCGACCCGGCGCGACCGCACCTGGCTGCCACACGCGCGGGCGGTCGGTGTCGAGGCCGACCGGGAGTACGGCCTGGCCGTGCTGCGCGAGCTGGACGCCGAGATGTCGCGCCGGACGCTGGCCTACGAGCGGGCGGGCGTGTCCCGGTTCGCCGAGCTGCGGGCGTTCGCGGCCGAGGAGGGCCGCAGCGCACCGCTACCGCGGATCCTTTGTGTACTCGACGAGTTCCCGGTGCTGCTGGGCGGCAACGACTCGATCGCGAATGAGGCGGCCGCGCTGCTGGAGTCGTTGTCGCGGGCCGGCCGGTCGTGCGGCATCCACCTGATCCTGTCCAGCCAGGGGGCACCCGGGATCACCGCGCTGTACTCGAAGCGCGACTCGTTCTTCGGTCAGTTCCCGGTACGCATCGCCCTGCCGGGCGGCAGCGACGTGCTGGAGCCGGCCAACGACTCGGCGGCCGGTCTGCCGCTGGGCACCGCGGTGGTGAACACGGCCGGTGGGCTGGGCGGTCCTCGGGGCG
>DASWMR010000314.1:0-10575 GCA_036399635.1 Actinoplanes sp.
AGCTGCGTCGATCCCCACCTTGCCGTGATCCGCATCACATTGTCAAGAACTTCCGTCGCGCAGCGTGGCCACATGATCAACGCTGCGTACACCCCGTCAAGCGTTGGCCGGACCCATCTCGACGATCAGGTCGTGCCGTCGACGGTTACCCGACCATTCGTCCAGGTGGTGGCACCGGGCGGCCAGAGAGCCGGCGCCTGCAACCCGACGACAACCGGCGGCGCACCCCAGCCGCACCCTGGGCCGGAGACGATTCAACTCCCCCCGACATAGGAGTCCCCTTGCGTTTGCGTCGCACCGCCCTCGCGGTCGCTCTGACCGCTGCGATCACCGTGCCCACCGTGGCCGCGACTGCCGCGTCGGCCGCCAAGCCGTCGGCCGCGAAGCCGTCCGCGTCCGCCAAGCCGACTGCCAAGCCAACTGTCAAGCCCACTGCAAAGCCAACTGCAAAGCCGTCCGCCAAACCCACCGCGAAGCCCGTGAAGTCGACCAAGTTCGAGGCGACCGGCACCGTCAAGGCGGTGAACGCCGCCGCCGGTACGGTTACCGTCGCAGTCAAGGGGGGCACCAAGGAAGTGCGCGGGAAGACCGTCACGGTGAAGGTGCCGCCGACTGTGCGGATCGTCGTCAACGGCGCGCGCAAGACGCTCGCCGATATCGGTACCGGCTTCCAGATCGCGGTGGGCGGCACCCAGACCGGCACGGTCTACCTCGCCACGAAGGTCACCGCCACCGGCAAGAAGGTCCGGCCGGTGCCGTCGCCGACGGTCAGCCCGTCGCCGTCCATCCCGGTGACCCCGTCCCCGTCTGAATCCGTCACCCCGGCACCGTCCGACGGCGATGTCACCCCGGCACCCTCCGACGGCGATGTCACGCCGGCACCGTCCGACGACGACGTGACCCCGGAACCGTCCGGGACGCCCGAGCCGTCGGCCAGCCCGGACGACGAGTAGCCGAGAACCGGCGGTGCGTGCCGGAATGCCCGGCACGCACCGTTGACGGTCAGCCGGTCGGGGTGGCCGGCGCCGATGCCGATGCGGAGGCCGATGCCGACCCGGACGGCGCGGGCGTGGCTGACCCGGGCGTGGCTGACGCGGGCGCGGTTGTGGACGGCGTGGAGCTGACGGACACGGGCGGGATCAGGTACGGCGTGATGATGGCCTGCTTGGCGGTGTTCACCGAGGCCCAGTCGTCGGTCGCGATGCCGCCGGTGTCGCCCGAGTTCGGGTTCCACGCCCAATAGGTGAACGACATCCCGTCCACGCCCTTGCCGGTGTACGCCAGCAGACTCTCCAACCACACCCGGTCGACGTCGTTGACCAGCGTGGTGCCGAACTCGCCCATCATGATCGGAGCGATGTTCTGCTTGTACAGATAACCCCAGTACTTGTCCCAGATCGCCGGCATGTTCGCCGGGTAGGTCGGGTCGTCGAACCAGGCCTGATGGTAGACCGACGTGGCGTACTCGTGCGGGGAGTAGACCAGCCGGTTCGCGACGTCCAGGCGTACCGGGAATTCGCCCGCCTTGGAGAGGTTGCCACCCCACCAGCCGCAGTCCTCGTCGTTGCTGGTGTCGTTGTCGTAGACGTTGGACAGGCCACCGCTCGGGCAGCTCACCCCCTCCACGAAGATCAGCCAGTTCGGCTGGACCGCGAGGATCGCGTTGCCGGCCCGCTCGGCGGCGAGCCGCCAGTCCCGGGCCGTGTCGCCGCAGCCCCAGCAGGACCCGGTGGCGGCCGGGTTGGTGCCCTCGGCGTGCGGCTCGTTGTGCAGGTCGGCGCCGACCACCGTGGTGTTGCCCGCGTACCGCTTCGCGAGCGCCTGCCAGTTGCTGATCCAGGTGGTTTCCGGCACCGCGGCGGTGTACCAGAGCGCCGACTGCCCGGCCGAGGTCGGCCGGTGCCGGTCCAGGATGACCCGCATGCCCTTCGAGCCGACGTAGTCGATGACCTTGTCCAGGATCTGCAGCGGCGACAGCCCCGCGAGGTCCGGGTTCACGTAGTCGTTGACGCTGGTGGCGACGGCGTCGGACTTCAGCGCGTCGTCCGAGAACGGGACGCGCAGCGTGTTGTAGCCGAGCCCGGCCATGATGTCGATCTGCCCGCGCCACGGGTTGCTCGCCCACAGGCCGTGGAACGTCTTGTTGTCGGTCTCCATGCCGAACCAGTTGATGCCGGTCAGCCGGACCGTCGTACCGGTGCTGTCGACGATCTTGTTGCCGTTGGTGTGCAGGTAACCGGTGCCGGTGCCGCCGGTGGCGGCGTCGGCGGGTAGAACGGTGAGCAGGCCGGCGACCAGGGTGCCGGCGGCCGCGATCGCCAGGGCGACGCGTCTGCGCATGTGCGGACTCCTTCATAGGGGATGACGGCACCGCACTCGCGGTGCAGTCGAGGGGTGACTAGTCGAGGGGTGACTAGTCGAGGGGTGACTAGGAGAGCTGAGAGGCCCGGTCGGTGGTCACCGTCCGCGCGATCGAGGGGGCGGAACGGTTCCCGGCCTTGTCCCGGGCGAGCACGGTGAAGGCGTAGCGCCGGCCGACGGCCAGACCCCGGACCGCGTACGCGTTGCCGGCCGTCGACGCGAGCAGGACGCCGTCGCGGTAGATGTCGTAGCCGTCGATGCCGCTGCCGCCGGTGTCGTCGGTCGAGGCCATCCAGCGCAGCGAGGCGGCGGTCCCGGACACCGCGGACACGGCGGGGGTGCCGGGTGCGCTGGGTGCCGCGGCGTCTGCTGCGGCGGCGGGGTAGGTGAGCCCGAAGCCGTACGCGAACAGGCCGGTCTTGCCGTCGCCGTCGTTGATCGGCTCCTGGCTCGCCGAGGCCGGCCAGGTGACCGGAAGCCGCCCGGTCGGCGCGTAGTCACCGAACAGCACGTCGGCGACGCCGGCCCCCTCGCTGCCGGGCAGCCAGGAGGCGAGCAGCGCGTCCCAGTCGCCGGACTGGGCCGCGATGTCGAGCGGGCGCCCGGCGACCAGCACCACGACGACCGGGATGCCGGCCGCCTTCAACCGGGTGAGCACCGCGAGGTCGGCGCTGTCCAACCCCATCGATCCGGGACGGTCACCCTCGCCTTCCGCGTACGGGGTCTCGCCCAGCACCGCGATCGCGGCTCGGTAGGTGCCGTCGACGCCGGTGCCGTCCCGGTTGTAGGTGACCGTGGTGGCACTGCCGGCCGCGGCGCGGATGCCCTGCAGGATCGTCGTGCCCGGCACTGTGTTGCCGCTGGCGCCCTGCCAGCTCAGCGTCCAGCCGCCGCTCTGGTTGCCGATGTCGTCGGCGTTCTTGCCGGCCACGAAGAGCTTGCCGCCGGACTTCGCCAGCGGCAGCACGTTGTTCCGGTTCTGCAGCAGCACCTGTGACTGGCGGACTGCCTCCCGGGCCAGGGCCCGGTGCTCGGCGCTGCCGACCGTGCCGGCGAGCGACCGGTCCGCGTACGGCTGCTCGAAGAGACCCAGCTCGAACTTCTGCGTCAGGATGCGCCGGTTGGCGTCGTCGATCCGGTCGAGCGGGATCTGTCCGGCGTCCACCGCGGACCGCAGATAGCCGAGGAACGTCGGCCAGTTCTCCGGGACCATCAGCATGTCGAGCCCGGCGTTGACCGCGGCGACCACCTCGGCCTGGGTGAAGCCGAGTTGCCCGTCGAGCTGGTCGACGGCCGCCCAGTCCGAGACGGTGAAGCCGGTGAAGCCCAGCTCACCCTTGAGCACCTGGGTGATCAGGTACTTCCCGGCGTGCATCTTGAGCCCGTTCCAGCTGCTGAACGAGATCATCACGGAGCCGACGCCGCGGTCGACGGCGGCCTGGAACGGGGGCAGGTGAATCGAGCGCAGGTCGGCCTCGGAAAGCTGGGTGTCGCCCTGGTCGACGCCGCCGGTGGTGCCGCCGTCACCGACGTAGTGCTTGGCGGTGGCGAGCACCGGCGCGGCACCGTTCTGCAGCCCGTCGATGACGGTGGTCATCGAGGTGACCAACGCCGGGTCCTCGCCGAACGATTCGTAGGTGCGCCCCCACCGGTCGTTGCGGGCCACGCAGACGCAGGGCGCGAACGTCCAGTCCATCCCGGCCCCGGTCATCTCCTCGGCGGTCGCCTCGCCGATCCGCTCGGCCAGCGCCGGGTCGCGGGTGGCGCCGAGGCCGATGTTGTGCGGGAAGATCGTCGAGCCGGGCACATTGTTGTTGCCGTGCACCGCGTCGAGCCCGTAGATCACCGGGATCTGCAGCGGGGTGGCCAGCGCCCCGCGCTGGTAGGCGTCGTACATGTCGGCCCAGCCGGCCGGGGTGTTCGGCGCCGGTGCGGAGCCGCCGCCGGAGAGCACCGAGCCGAGCCGGTAGCGGGTGACATCGGCCGCGGTAACCTTGGCCCGCTCGGCCTGGATCATCTGGCCGACCTTGTCGTCGAGGGTCATCCGGGACAGCAGATCGTCGACCCGCTCGGTGACGGTCAGGGCCGGATCCTGGTAGGGCGCCGCCGCCCCGGCGACCAGGGCGAGGGTCGGCCCGGTACCGGTTGCGACCGCCATGCCGAGCAGTGCGGTGAGGAGGCGGTTATTTCGCATGGAGGGGGCTCTCTGAGGCGTCGGGAAGGGGCTCCGCGGAATTGACCGCTATCGTGGCATGGGAGCGCTCCCATGACAACGGGTGGTTTTGCGGTATGACCTTCTTGCTGTTGCTGCTTTTCTTCCGGCATGGCGGCGGGAGGCGTAGCTTCACAGAGCTGGCGGCTCGCCGGGTCGCGCGACGACCGGGCGTGAAGTACAACTTATCTACAGATTCCGTAGGAGATCCGGCCGGCGCGCTCCTGCTTTCCAACTGCGCCGGGAAGGTACGTTGAGTCGTGCGGGACCTCACTGGTCGCGCGGTGGAGGTGCACGCGATGACGATTGACCGTAACCGGGCCACCGGTCGACCAACGCTGGAGGAGGTCGCGCTGCGTGCCGGTGTCGGCCGTGGCACGGTCTCCCGGGTGGTCAACGGGTCAGCCCAGGTCAGCCCGCGCGCCAAGCTGGCGGTGGACAACGCGATCGCCGAGCTCAACTACGTGCCGAACCGCGCCGCGCGTACCCTGGTCACCCAGCGGACCGACTCGATCGCCCTGGTCATCTTCGAGACCGGGGAGCGGTTCTTCGCCGAGCCGTTCTTCGGCCGGATCGTGCAGGCGATCTCGTCGGTGCTGGTCGCCCGCAACTTGCAGATGATCCTGATGATCGCGCAGGCACCGGAGGAACGGCGCCGGCTGGAGGGCTACCTGACCCGTCAGCACGTCGACGGCGCCCTGCTTCTCTCGCTGCACGGCGACGACCCGCTGCCGGCGATACTGGAGGAGCGCGGGGTGGCGACGGTGCGGGCCGGCCGTCCGACGAACGCCGAGAAGGGCACCTTCGTCGACGCGGACAACCGGGCGGGTGCCCGCGAGGCCGTGGCCTACCTGCGCGACAACGGCCGCCGGTGCATCGCCTCGATCACCGGTTCGCTCGACATGTCGGTGGGCATCGCCCGGCTGGACGGCTTCCGCGACGTGGTCGGCGACGGCCCGGTGGCGCTCGGCGACTTCAGCGAGGAGAGCGGCGCGGCCGCCATGCACCGGCTGCTCGAGGTCTATCCGAATCTGGACGCGGTCTTCGCCGCCTCCGACATGATGGCCGTCGGTGCGCTGCGGGTACTGCGGCAGTACGGCCGCCGGGTCCCGCAGGACGTGGCGCTGATCGGTTTCGACGACTCGGTCATCGCCCGGCACACCGAGCCGGCCCTCACCAGCGTGGACCAGCCGATCGCCGAGATGGGCCGGGAGATGGTCAACCTCCTGCTCGCCAAGATCGACGGCGACGACGCCGAGGAGTTCGAGATCGTTCTGCCGACCCGCTTGGTGATCCGCGGCTCCGCCTGACCCGCCCTGTGGAGCGTCGCCTCGCCTGTCTCAGGCGGGTGGCTCAGGCGCCGACGGCGCGGTCCAGGTCGTCCAGGCAGGCCTGCAGGATGGTGGCCCGCGACTTGGTGACGCTGCCCTCGCCGGCCCGCTGACGCAGCTTCTCCCGGAGGAGGTCGACCTGGGCGGGCGCGTCCTGCACGTCGGATTTGCTCAACCTGTCCACCAGGTTGAGCAGGTCGGTGACCACGTCGTCGCGGATCTCGGCGGTCGCCGCGCCGTCCAGCACGGCGGAGCGCGTGCGGGTCACCGCCTGCGCGAAGGTGAGGGCCGCCGGCGCCGACCCCGGCGGTGGCTTGAGTGACGGTGCGGACGGCCGGGTCGGGAGCGGCGTCGCGCTGGTGACCGCGTCCAACGGGACCGGAACGAACGCCGAGGCGGCGGGCGCCGGGGTAGCGGGCGTGGCGGTCGGTGTGGCGGCCGGCTCGGCGGTGGTCTCCGCGGTCTTGCGCGGCCAGCTCACCGCGGTGAAGATGCCGCCGACCGCCATCACCAGCGCGACGACGGCCAGGCTCATCGCGAACCGCCGCTTCGCCGGGGCCGGTGCGGTGGAGACCGGTGCGGCGGAGACGGGCACGGCGGAGACCAGTTGCGCCGCCACGGATGCGCGGCCGGCAGCGGCGTTCGCGGCCGGGAGCCCGCCACGTTCCGGGCCGCCACCGGGTGGCGGGCCGCTGGGCGAGTGCGGGCCGCCCGGGGGCGTCCGCTGGGCTGGAACCTTCGGGCCTGGCGCCGGCGGGATGCCGCCCGGCAGGGACGGGTGACCGGTAGCCGGGATCGCCTCCACCGCGGGCCGCTGGCCGAGCATGGCGGCCCTGTCGACGACCGCCACATCGCCGCCGTGCAGCACGGCGCGCGGGCGGCGCGCCGGAGAGCGACCGCCAGCCGGTGACTCACTCGGCGCGGGCGCGTCCCTGGGTGCGGCGGCGGCAGCTTCCGCGGGCGCCTGCTGGCGTGCGGCGGCGGCCGCGGCGGCGGCCTCATAGCCGGGCACCTTCCGGCGGTTGCTGGTGGGTGCGTCGTGCCAGTTGTCCGGGCGGGAAGGGAGCGGCTCCTGGTAGGTGATGCGTTCGGCGATCGGGCCGTCCCAGTGCGACGGCGTGCGGGCCGTGCCGGTGGGGACGGCCGGCTGGGCGACCGCCACCTCGGCGGGGGCCGGCGGAGCGGACAGCCACTGTGCGGTCAGGTCGAAGCGGACCTCGCCGGCCGGTGGCCGCTTCTCCGGATCGTCGTCCAGGCAGCGGGCGACGAGGTTACGGAACGCCTCGGGCAGGTCCTCGGGCAGCGTGCTGGGGCCGGCCAGCCGGGCCTCCTCCAGCTGCTCCCAGGTGTCCACCGGGTACGGCGGCTGGCCGGTCACCATCTCGAACAGCAGCACGCCCAGGCCGTACACGTCGGTGGCCGGCTCGGCGGGCATGCCGTCCAGCCGCTCCGGAGCAACGTACGCCGGGGTGCCGAACGTCGCTCCGGTGTCGTCGTCGTCCGGCTCGCCGGCCGCCGCACTGATCCCGAAGTCGAGGATCTTCACGCCGTTCGGGGTGAGCATCACGTTGCCCGGCTTGACGTCGCGGTGCACCACGCCGTTCGCGTGCGCGGCCGCCAGCGCGTCGGCCACGGCCGCGCCGATCCGGGCCGTCTCGGCAAGGCCGATCGGTGCACGCACCAGGCGGGCCGCCACCGTCTCGCCGGCCAGCAGCTCCATCACCACGAACGGCGCGACCGTGCCGTCGGCCCGCACCGCCTCGCGGTAGTCGTGCACGGCGGCGATGCCCGGATGCGAGAGCTTCGCCGCCATCCGGGCCTCACGCCACGCGACCTGGGCGCCGGTCGGCAACTTCACCGCGACGGGCCGGCCCAGCAGCTCGTCGTCCGCGCGCCAGATCTCCGCCATGCCGCCGGTTTCGAGGAGCTCGGCCAGTCGGTAGCGCGTCGCCAACAGCGTCCCCGCGCACGGCCAGTCATCCCTCATTGGGGAACATTCACCCGGATACTGCCAAGTGTCAACACCGGTTACCAGTCGTCTCCCTCGACTTCCACGGCGACGTAGTCGATGTCCCCGGCGAAGTAGTCACACCCCACATCGACCTGGTTACAGTCCGTCTTCCCGCCGATCGAAATCGGCCAGGAATTCGAGATCGAACCGGTCCATCCCCATCCTTGGGCAACCGTACGCTCGTCGATGCTGAGGTGCACACCCTCGTGGTCCCGGTCGCACCGGACAGTGTGCCACCCGCCGTCGTTGATCGGCCGCGGGGCGGTCACCAGCACCGAGCCGGCCGACCCGCGGAACCAGCACTGCACCCGGCCGTTCGGGATCTGCAGCTTGAAGCTGCCGCCGGCCACGGTGGCCTGACCCTTCTGGATGATGTTGCCGAACTGATGCACGGTGCGCAGCCGCATCTCGATGGCGTAGTCCCGGGTGCCCGGGTCGAGCTCGGCGTTGTCCGGCACGACCACCAGGTGCTGGGGGTGGGCCGGCGGAGTGTCCGGCTCCAGCCGCGCGAACTCGTACGCGTCGCCGGTCTGCCCGACTTCCGAGCCGACCCGTCCGTCCTGGCCGTTGCCGCTGCTGTCATACATCACCCGCTCGCCGGCGGACTCGGCCATCCGCCAATACGCCACGTCATAGTCGGTGGCGGCAGAGGCGCTGGCCGCCGGTCCGGCCAAGATGGCCGATGCCGCCAGCGTGGCTACCCCTAGGTATGGCTTAGTCATGATTTATCCCCGCTGGCGCTCTATTAACCAATAACAACCGCCTGATCCTACTTAATGCCTTTCATCCCGGCTGCGAAGTGTCGGAACCCGGCCGCTCGCTGCGAGGCGAGTCGTACGGCGTTGGTGCCGAGCGGCGCGGATGACATGATGGCCCGACTGAATCGGTGCGGGGAGGTGCGGTCAGCGCATGGCGCGGTTCGAGGCGAAGGTCATCGATGAGGACGGCGTCCTCCGCGTGACGCTGGCGGGCGAGTGCGACCTTGCCGTCGCCGAGCAGTTGAGCGACGCGCTGCTGTCGGCCGTGCGCCGGGCCCCGCTCGTGGTCGTCGATCTGGCGAGCGTCGGTTTCCTCGACTCCAGCGGCGTGCACAGCCTGATCACGGCACACCACGCTGCTCGAGACCGCGGCGGCCGGCTGGTGGTGGTCAACCCGGTCGGCGCCGTGGCCACCGTCCTCGACCTGACCGGCGTCGGCCCCCTGCTGAGCCCCGCCCCAACCGCACCCTGCCCGTCAGCGCCGTCCGCCGCCAACCCGGCCGCCGCCGCCAACCCGGCCGCCGAGCGTGGGCCGTCCTCTGCGCCGCCGGGGCCGGAGCCGTCCCTCGACGGGGACCGCGACGAGATCGCGGGCCGGTCCTGATGCCCGGCCGTGGTGTCCCCGGGCCCGCCCGCGCGACCGAGCCGTCCGAGATGTCCTTCGAGAAACCCGGCGATCTCGCGCAGGTCCGCAACTTCGTCCAGGCGGTCGCGCGTGATTTCGGCCTGCCCGGTACCCGAGCCGATCTGCTGATGATTGCGGTGAGCGAGCTGGCCACCAACACGTTGCAGCACTCCGGCGGCGGCGGGCGGGTCCGGGTGTGGGCCGAGCCGGGCCGGCTGTGGTGCGAGGTGATCGACGGCGGGCCGGCACGGGAATTCGGGCGCGAGATGCCGGCCGCCCACGAACCCCGTGGCCGTGGCCTGCCCATCGTGGAGCGGATCTGCGACGAGGTCCGGGTCGATGAGGCCCCCGACGGCACCCACGTCCGCCTGGGCATGGCCCTCTGACAAACGCGCCGCGCCGGCTCACGCCTGTTACGCAAGTCGGGGGTGCCGCGTGCCGCCGGTAGGTGTGGGCCGTTACGGCTGGACGTGGGCCGCCAGGGTGCAGGTGTCGTCGTCGGGGTTGGGCCGGTGCAGGGCGGTGAGCCCGTCGAGCGCCGTCTCCCGCGGCCCCTTGGCGGCCGCGGCCAGCTGGTCGAGGACGTCCGGCAGCAGCGTCGGCCCGCCGCGGCGTTCCACCAGCCCGTCGGTGTAGAACAGCAGCAGGTCATCGGCGGCCAGGGCGACGGTCCGGGTCGGGTACGCCGAGTCGTGCTCGGCACCCAGCAACAGTCCGGCCGGCAGGTCCAGCGGCCCGGCCGTACCCGATCGGGCGAGCAGCGGTGCCGCGTGCCCGGCCCGGCCCCACACCAGCGTGCGGGTGGCCGAGTCGAAGACGCCGAGCACCGCGGTGCCGGTGAGCCGCAGCTGGCCGCTGAGCCGGTTCAGGTGGGCCAGCAGCACAGCCGGGTCGTGCACCCCGATGGACAGCCAGGCGATCAGCGCGAACCGCAGGTGGGCCATCCCGCTCGCGGCGCCCAGCCCGTGGCCGGCCACGTCGCCCACGGCGAGCAGCACCCGGCCGTCCGGCAGAGGCTGGGCGTGATACCAGTCGCCGCCGACCCGGATGGTGTTCTCGGCCGGCAGGTAGGTCGCCCGCACCCGCAGGCCGGGCAGCGGGAACGGTTCCGGCGACACCGGTTGGATCATCGCCTGCAACTGCCCGGCGAGGCGGTGCTGGGCGAGGGCGGTCATTTCCCGCGTACGCAACTGGTCGCGCAGCCGGTCGATCGCGGTGCGCGAGTCGGCCCGCGCCGTCACGTCCTGCACCACCGCGTTTATCTTCAGCGGCTCGCC
>DASWMR010000315.1:0-2972 GCA_036399635.1 Actinoplanes sp.
GGCCTCGAGGATCCCGAACGACTCCGAACTCTGCTCGATCAGAGCGCGGAACCGGTCCTCCCGGGCCCGGAGCTCGGCGGCGCGCTCGGCGACGCGCGACTCCAGCCGGCGGGCCAGGCCACGGTTCTCCAGCATGATGAAGCCCTGGCGCAGCACGACGAGCAGGATCAGCGCGAGCCCACTCCAGGTGCCGACCGGGGTGCCCGGCGTGCCACGGACGAGCCCGACGACGCCGATCACCAGGGTGACGAGCACGGCCGCGTACGGGAGGAAAATCGCGATCGGCATCCGGGTCTGGTCGCGTTCCACCCCCGCCGGCACTCCCGCGGAGGCGGGCTGCCGCGCGGCGTCGACCGCACCGATCAGGATCAGGGCGAAGGCCGCGAACCAGGCCGCCGCCGGCGCCGCACGCCACCCGTCCGCCTCGGTGACCAACAGCCGGACGGCGACGCTGTTGGCGATCGGCAGGATCAGCAGGGCCGCACCGGCCAGCATCAGCGAGCCGGCCGCCGGGAAGCCGCGGTGCCAGCCGGCCAGCGCGCACAGCGCGATCGTGGCCAACGCGATGTCTGCCAGCGGGTAGGCGATCGGCACCGACTCGCCCGCCGCCGTCAGCGGATCTATCACGAATTTCCAGCCGAGAATGAGCAGCGACACCGCGATCAGCAGCGCGTCGACCGCCGACCGTCCGCGGCTGACCAGCGACCGCGGCGGCGCCGGCACCGCGACCAGCCCGGCCAGGAAGGAGGCGAGCATGCCGAAGTAGCCCGGCCCGGCCGGACCGTCCGTGGGTGATGCCTGGGTCAGCGCGCAGCACAGCGGGCCGAGGCCCACGAAGATCCAGGTCAGCCTGGCCCGGCCGCGCCGGCGCCCGGCCTGCACCAGGCAGGCCACGGCCGCGCCCAGGGCGGTCACAGTGCCGGCGACGGCGGTGACCGCGGGACTGACGACGGTGGCCAGCACGACGGTGAGCACGACGACCAGGGCGAGTGGTACCGACGTGGACGGGCGCCGGATGGTCATCAGACATCCTCCTGCCGGCCGCCGCGCGCTTGGTGCACGCCGTCGAACAGCAGAATCGGGCATCGGGCGGATCATCTGAGGAGTTCGGCGGCCCGGCGTACCCCCGGTCCCCCGGCGCCTAACCCGGCACCTAGTGGAAACGCACCGGGCGACTCCCTTTGCGGAGTCGCCCGGGAAAGCATCAATCCCGCAGGATCGTCACTTCTTCTTCTTGTTCTTCTTGTCCTTCTTCTTGTCCTTCTTCGACTTCTTAGCCATCTCCGGCCTCCCCTCGTCGCTTCGCCGACCGCGGCCGGCAACCAGGCGCAGCAACGGATAGTGCAGCGCACAGCCGCCCCGAGCAGTGCTCGGCGGCGGCCTCGGTTAACGCTACGGGTATTTCAACGAAACGGAAGGGTTACCAAGATGAACAACTCGTGGGACAGGTCACCGACGCATCAGCTGCCGCCAATACAAACACGGCACCACTCGTAGCGGTCGGACTTATCAAACGAATCGAGGCGTGCCACCCCGGTGGGGGTGACACGCCCGATTTCAGCCGATCCGGACGTTGAAGACCGGATCGGCGGCCAGCTTCTTGAAGGCCGCCAGCGAGGAGGGGGTGCTGTTGATGCTGATGTCGCGGTCACCCTGGTCGTCACGCTTGGTGTCGAAGTACACGATCGCCTTGATCGCCGGCCGGGCGGCCAGCTCCTTGCGCACGCTCTGGTAGACCGGCGCCTTGTCGGCAAGGTGCCCGACGCGGTGGTAGGCGCCCCACTCGGCGACCATCAGCGGCTTGCTGGCGTGCTTGGTGGTGGCCCACTTGTAGAAGCCGAGCCCGCCACCGGTCGGCGCGCGGTCCAGCAGATCAGCGAAGCGGCCGTAGTGGTAGTAGCCCTTCTCCGCCGACACGTACGAGTCCAGACCCATCCAGTCCACCACGTCGTCGCCCGGGTAGATGTCCTTCCACCACTTCTGCGCCATCCACCGCTCGTTGCCCATGTAGGCCATGACGTTGACCGCGTTGGTCACGCCCTTGGCGCGCAGCCGCAGGATCGTGTGCCGGTACATCGCGGCGAAATCCTTCGCCTCGAAGCCCGACCCGGCCTTGGCGATCACGTCGTTCTCCGGCTCGTGATTCAGCACGAGGAAGAACTTTTGGCCGTACGCCTTCACGCGCGCGGCGAACGTGTCGATGCGCCGGTCCTGCTCGCCGCGGGCGACCTTGGCCCAGTTCGACCCGTACGCGATCTTCCAGTTCAGCAGCAGCACCCGCGGCTTGGCGGCCTCGCGGGTCATCGCGATCTCCGACTTGGTCGGGAACAGCTCGTCGCCCTTGTGGTAAGTGTGGAAGATCGTCGCGGTGCGGCCACTGAGCTTCTCCCACGACTTGACGGCCTGGTCGCGCGGCGCGGTGGTGAAGCCACCGGCGGCGGCACCCCAGAGCACCCCACAGGTGGGTACGAGCAGAGCACCGGTCACGCAGCTCTTGGCGGCGGCGGCCGTCTGCTGCACAGCGCCGGTAACCGCGGAAGCAGAGCCCGAGGCAGTGGCCGAACCGCGCACGGCGGCACCGGCAGCGGCCGGTCCGGCGACTACCGAGGTGAACCCGGCGAGCACGGCGGTCAGGACGGTGCTGTACTTCAGCAGCTTGGCGCTACGCAAAATCTGATCTCCCCCGCGTTGTCCGGCCGCTTATCGGCCGGGCATGCGGAGCAGATTTCCGTCCGTTCGGTGCACGTCCAGTGCCCCGAACGGTGCTTGTCGGTTGCGCGGGTGCCGGGCCGCCGTCCTCAGGTCAGGCCGGCGTCGTGCACCAGGAGGGCGATCTGGACCCGGTTGTTCAGGTCGAGCTTGGTCAGCAGGCGCGAGACGTGCGCCTTGACGGTGGCCACCGACATGTAGAGGTCGGCGGAGATCTCCGCGTTGGACCGGCCCTGCGCCACGGCCAGGGCAACCTCGCGCTC
>DASWMR010000316.1:0-7134 GCA_036399635.1 Actinoplanes sp.
GCTGCCGGGCCAGGTGCCGGATCAGGCGGAACCAGACGATCGCCAGCGCGCCGTAGATCACCGTGAAGCCGGCCAGCGACGTGGCCACCTCGGCGGTGGTGAGGCCGGGCGAGATGCCGTCGGCCACCGTGGAGATGCCGAACGCGATCCATGGCTGCCGCGCGGTCTCGGTGAAGATCCAGCCGAGCGTGTTGGCGGCGGCCGGCAGCACCGGGATCAGCGGCAGGTAGCGGGTCAGCCAACCGGGGGCGGTGCGGGCCGAGCGGGTACGCCACAGGTAGTACGCCGCGATGGCGGCGGCCAGCATGCCGGCCCCGATCATCAGGCGGAAGCTCCAGAACGCGACGGGGACCATCGGCACGTACGAGCCGGGGCCGTACGCGGCGGCGTACTGGGTCTGGAGATCGTCGATGCCCTGGACCGTCGCGCCGGGTGACCCCTTGGCGAGCACGGACAGGAGGAAGGGCACCTCGAGGGAGAACTCGGGTAGCGGCTTGCCGGTCGCGAAGAGTGCGAAGGGTGCGCCGGTGGTGGTCGCGTAGAGGGCCTCGGCCGCGGCCATCTTCATCGGCTGTACCTCAGTGATGATCTTGCCAAGGTGGTCGCCGGTGACCGCGGTCAGGGCGCCGCCGACCAGGGTCATCCAGGCGCCGATCCGGGCGAGCAGACCGTGCGCCGGCTCGACGGCGGCCCGCCACACCCCGAGGGCCAGCAGCAACGCGCCACCGATCATCAGGGCGCCGGACATGGTGTGCGGAAAGGCGGCGAGGTTCACCTTGTTCAGCAGCAACGAGGTGAACGACGTCAGCCGGGCGCGCCCGGTGAGCGGATCGAGGGCGTACGCGACGGGGTTCTGCATGAAGGAGTTGGCCGCCAGGATGATGAACGCGGACAGCAGCGTGCCGATCGCGACGATGACGATGGTTGCGGTGTGTATTGCGCGGGGCAGCCGGTCCCAGCCGAAATACCAGAGTGCCAGGAACGTGGCCTCGAGAAAGAACGCGAGCATGCCCTCGATGGCCAGGGTCGGTCCGAACACGTCGCCGTAGAACCGGGCGAACGCGCTCCACCCCATGCCGAACTGGAACTCCTGCACCAGCCCGGTGACCACGCCGACCGCGAAGGTGACGATCAGCAGCTTGCCGACGAACTTCGTGAGGTGCAGGAGGTCGTTGCGCCCGGTGCGCAGCCAGGCGAGCTGCAGGCCGGCCGCGGTCGCCGCCAGGCTGATCGACAGCGGCACGAAGAAGTAGTGGTAGATCGTCACGACTGCGAACTGCAGCCGGGTCAGGTCCAGTACGTCCATCGGAGCCCTCTCTACGACATCTCGTAGTAGATACTACGACGCGTAGTACGACGCCGTGCAGTAGGTCGGCTAGAGTGGGACGCATGGCACTGGGCGACCTTGAGCGCGAGGTCATGACGCAGCTGTGGGAGTCGGTCGAGCCGCTGACCGTGCGGCAGGTGCACGAGCGACTCAGCCGCGACCGCGACCTGGCGTACACCACGGTGATGACGGTCCTCGACCGACTCGCGAAGAAGGGCGTGGTGCGGCAGGAGAAGGCCGACCGCGCCTACCGGTACGCACCGTCGCAGTCCCGCGAGGAGATGACCGCCGCGTTGATGCTCGACGCGCTACGCACCAGTCCCGACCGGGACGCCGCCCTGGTGCACTTCGTCGGGCAACTGCCCCCGGCCGCGCTGGCCGCCGCGATCGAAGAAGCGGCCCGCCGAGAGCGATGACCGCCCTGCTGCTCGGTGCACTCGGGCTGACCCTGTCGCTCGTGGTGCCGGGCATCCTGGCCGAGGCCCGCTGGCCGGACCGGACGCCGGTCGCCGCGGTCGTGCTCTGGCAGGCGATCACCCTGGCCGCGGTGCTGTCCGCGCTCGGCGTCGTGCTCGCCGCGCCGGAGGAGCTCACCCGGGCGGCGGGCTCCGGCCAGCCGGTCGCGGCCGCCGCGCTCATCGGGGCCCTCGCGGTCGCCGCCACCATCGTGCTGCGCCTGCTCGCCTCGCTCCACCGGGTCAGCTCGCGCTCCCGGGTCCGCAGAGACCGCCACCGTACGCTGGTGGACCTGCTCGACCGCGCCGAGCAGCACCTCGAGATCGGCCCGGAGCACCTGCGGGTGCTGGACGGCGCCCTGCCACTGGCCTACTGCGTGCCCGGCCGCGACCCCCGGGTGGTGCTCAGCGGTGGGGTGCTGCGGGTGCTCGACTCCGGGCAGGTCGACGCGGTCATCGCGCACGAGCAGGCCCATCTGCGGCACCGGCACGACCTGGTGATGGAGTCGTTCACCGCGTTCCACCGGGCGGTGCCGGGTTTCCTGCGAAGCCGGACGCCGCTGTACGCCGTACACCTGCTGTTGGAGATGGTGGCCGACGATGCCGCTCGGCGCCGCACCGGGCCCGCCCCGCTGTGGGCCGCGCTCGACCGGCTGACCGAGGCCGTCCCGCTCACCGAGGAGGTCGCGCCGTCGACCGACGCCCGCCGTCGCCGCCTCGACCGTTTGACCCCGTCGCACATTCCGTCCGTCCTCCTGAGCACCCTCGCCGTGGCCGCCGCAGCCGGTGTCCTGGTGTTACCCACCGTGATACTGGTCGTCCCCTGGCTGGGCAGAGCGCTCACCACCTGGCCGTTCTAGTCACACTCGGTAAGGCTGGGGGTGCGGGCAGTTTCCCGGCAGCGTCCACTTCAGTTATCGACTTGATCGGGAGTACGGTGGTCCCCGGTCCGGCAGCCCCCCATCGTCCAAACCGGCCGATCTGACGGACCGCCGCCTCATCGGTTTGGCCGGGCGCTCTTCCCGCCCGCACCTGTCAGCTACTCGGTCGGCGGCCGGACGGAAGAAAGGACAACGGTCCTACGTGAAACGGATTGGGGCGCACCGCGCCACAGTTCTGCGCAGTCTCCTCTGCGCCGTCGCCGCGGCGGGTACCGCCTTCGCCGCACCGGCGGCCGCGCACGCGACACCTTCGCCGTCGACCGTCGAGGCCCAGATCGACAAGCAGTGGAACGATCTGGAACCGGTCATCGAGCAGTACAACGACGTCCACGGCAAGCTGCTCAAGAACCAGGCACAGCAGAAGAAGCTCAGCGCCCAGCTGACCCCGCTGCAGGCACAGGTGGACCGCGCCCTGTCCGAGGTGCGCGGGCTCGCCTCGGACGCGTACAAGCAGGGGCCGCCGAACGCGTTCGGCGCCATGCTGATGAGCGGCTCGCCGACCGGGCTGACCGACAAGCTGACCTACCTCGATCAGCTCGCCCGGATCCGCAAGGAGCAGATCTCCGGCGTGGCCCGGCTGCGTGACCAGTACGCCGCGACCAAGGCCGACCTCGATGTGCTGACCCAGTCGATCGCCGCGCGCGACACCGACCTGGTAAAGAAGAAGTCGGCGATCGAAAAGAAGATCAACGACCTGCAGAAGCTCCGGCTCGCCGCGTACGGGACGACCAACGCGAGCGACGGCCCGTACAAGACCGGGCCCTGCCCCGTGACGTACAACAACGACAAGGGTGGCCGGGCCGCGCAGAAGGCGTGCGACCTGCTCGGCAAGCCGTACGTCTTCGGTGCCGAGGGCCCGAACAGCTACGACTGCTCCGGCCTGACCAAGGAGGCATGGGGCAGCGTCGGCGTGTCGCTCGAGCACTACACGAAGGACCAGTGGAACCAGGGTGCGCCGGTCAGCGGCGACAACCTGCAGCCGGGCGATCTGGTGTTCTACTACCCGGGCAGCCTGCACCACGTGGCCATCTACATCGGTGGCGGCAAGGTTGTGCATGCCCCGCACACCGGCGACTACGTGCGGATGGCGACGATCGACCGCGGCCCGATCGCGGGCTACCGCCGGCCGGGCTGAGGTTCCGGCGTCCGCCCGGCATCGTGGTGCTGAAGCAGCGTCCGTAACAGGGTGGTCAGCTGCCGCCGGTCAGCCGCGGAGAGCGGCGCGAGCAGGTCCTCTTGGACCTTGCTCGCGACGGCGGTGAGTTCGGCGGCACGCGCATGACCGCGCTCGGTGACGGTGATGACGTTGCGGCGCTTGTCCTTCGGGTCGGGAGAGCGCGCGACGTAGCCGTCCGCCGCCAACTCGTTGAGAGCGGCGACCATGTCGCTCAGGTGGATACCGGTGCGCCGCCCCAGGTCGGCTTGGCTGGCCGGGCCGGTCTCGAGCAGCGAGTGGAGCAGCCGATGGTGGTAGCCGCGCGCACCGACCCACGGCTGGAGAAGACCCGCAAGCTGGCCACCAACCGGCATCCGCACCAGTTGCTCTTCCAGGCAAGTCCACAGACCATCGCGTACGCCCTCACCGACTCCCCGGTCGGGCAGCTGGCGTTCCTCGCCGAGAAGTTCACCCAGTGGGCCGGCCCGGCCACGCCGGTGCCGGACAAGGTGATCCTGACCGACGTGATGCACTACTGGGCGGCCGGAACGGCCGGATCGTCGGCGCGGCTGGTGAAGGAGAGCGGGCTGGGCTCCGGCCCGGTCACCCGTGGGGCACCGCTCGGGGTGGCGGTCCTCCCGCACGACATTGTCCAGCCGATCCGGCCGCTCGCCGAGGAGCGCTACGACGTACGGCACTGGACGGAGTTTCCGCGCGGCGGGCACTTCGCCGCCATCGAGGTGCCGGAGCTACTTGCCGCCGACATCGAGGAGTTCTTCGAACTGCTGCGATGAGGCCCGACGATTCACCCGGCGGCCGGAGCGCCCGCGCCGCACGGGCATAATTCCTCAGATGAGCGACCCGCTGATCGACAGCCTGACCGCCGCCGTCCAGGCCCGGCCGGACGATCTGCCGCTGCGCGTGCACCTCGCCGAGCTGCTGGTCGCCGCCGGGCGGGGCGCCGAGGCGATCGGGCACGCGGCGCAGGTGCTCGCCCGCGAGCCCGGCAACGAGAACGCTCAGCGGTTGATGGCGGCGGCCCTCGGCCCGTCGGCCCCGCCCGCAGCGGCACCCGCACCTCAGCCGGCCCCTGCGGGGGGCACCGTCGACTGGGCGGCGATGGAGCAGGATCTGGGCGACATCGTCGCGCCCCGATTCGCCAAGGCCGGCGACGAGCCCGACCCGGTGCTGGGCCACGAGGACCGCGCGTTCGACATCGAGACCTCGACGATCACGCTGGCCGACGTGGGCGGCATGGAGGAGGTGAAGAAGCGGCTCGAGATATCCTTCCTCGGCCCGCTGCGCAACCCCAAGCTGCGGTCACTGTTCGGCAAGAGCCTGCGCGGCGGGCTGCTCCTCTACGGCCCGCCCGGCTGCGGCAAGACCTTCCTCGCCCGGGCCGTCGCCGGCGAGATGGGCGCCGCGTTCCTCTCGCTGTCGATCACCGACGTGCTGAACATGTGGATCGGCAGTTCCGAGCGCAACCTGCACGAGCTGTTCCAGTCGGCCCGCGGGCACGCGCCCTGCGTGCTGTTCCTGGACGAGATCGACGCCCTCGGCCACAAGCGCAGCCAGCTCAACTCCTCCTCGATGCGTACGGTGGTCAACCAGCTCCTCACCGAGCTGGACGGCGTCGACGGCAACAACGACGGCGTCTACGTGCTGGCCGCCACGAACGCCCCCTGGGACATCGACTCGGCCCTGCGTCGTCCGGGCCGGCTGGACCGCACGGTCCTGGTCCTCCCACCCGACCGGACGGCGCGGGCCTCGATCCTGCAGTACCACCTGCGCGACCGCCCGGTGGCCGGCATCGATCTGGGCAAGGTCGCCGACGCCACCGAGAACTATTCGGGCGCCGACCTGGCACACGTCTGCGAGACCGCCGCCGAGTTCGCCATGCGCGACTCCATCGCCACCGGCGAGATCCGCATGATCTCCCAGCAGGACATGCTCGCCGCGACACGCGAGGTGCGCCCGTCAACCGACGGTTGGTTCGCGACGGCCCGCAACGTGGCGATGTTCGCCAACGAGAGCGGTGAATACGACGACTTGGCGGCGTACTTGAAAAAGCGCAAACTCCGATGACGTACGCCGCCGGCCCGCCCCGCCACCGCCGGCCGTTCGCCGCCGCCGGGTTTGCGCGGCAGCACCCGGCTGGTGGGCGACCACCGGCCTGAGGTTGCCGCCGAGTTCCGCGACGGGCAGGCCTGGTCGAACCCGCCGGAGCGCGCCCGTCGAAGAGGTGTACCGGAGCTGTGCCGGGCACACCTCTTTCAACGCCTCAGTCGAGTAGCGCGGTCACGGTGCGGCGGCGACCGTGCGGTTTCCCTCACGGACCGCGAAGCCGAGGCCGACCTCGACGGTGACCGGCTTGCCCAAGGTCACGGTGACCGGCGTTCGTTGCCGGTGTTCGTTGCCCGCGTTCGTTGCCGGCGGGAGTGCCGCTCGCCGACACGGGCAGCACTCCCTGGTCATCGCGGCGGGGTGTGGGTCAGCAGTTGCGGAGCTCGGGGGACTGGTTCAGGAGCTGGCCGCGTGGGGAGACGAAGCGCTGGTGGCGCTCGCCTCCGACGGCGTCGAAGCTGAACGCGGCCACCCGGTGGCAATTCTGGAAGGCCAGCTTGGCGCCGAAATGCCGCTCCAGGCCGCCGCGGATCGCGTCGCTGGCCAGAGCCCGCAGCAGCTGGCCGCGCTCCGCCTCGGTCGGCGGCGGGACCTCGTGGTCGGCGAACCCGCCGCTGCCGGACTTCAGGTCGGTCATCACCGCGCTGACGACGTCCCATGCGTAGGGCAGCGACTCGCGCACGCAGGCGACGAACTCGGCATCGGTCACGTCGCCGCGTTCGGCGATGGTCAGCAGGGCGGGAGAGACGTTCAGGGACATGCGTTTCCTTCCGGAGACAGTGGACACGGAGCAACGGATCCGATGCCTCATCTTGTTGGAAACGATTCCCATTATCAAGCAGCGTCCTCCGCTCGGAGTGTCGGCATTTCACAGGTGCCGGAAGTCAGCGGCCGAGCGGCTCCACTTGATCGACATGCCGGTCACCGCGCGTTCGGTGCGGATCTCCATGGCGGAGCCGAGGATGGTGGCCCGGTCGACGACGACGGGCACGTCGTCCAGGCCGTAGGTGATCCGGTCGGCCACGAAGGCGGGAGTGCCCGCCGGCTGACCCAGAAGACCACCGGTCTCGTCGTCCAGCACGCCCGGCCGGATCGTCTCGGAGGCGCGGTGCACCACCACCCCGAGGTCGG
>DASWMR010000317.1:0-7790 GCA_036399635.1 Actinoplanes sp.
GGTGACGATGTTGCCGCGCTTGTCGCCGTCCTCGAACGTCCACGGGTACGAGATCTCGGCCAGCAGCACCGGCTTGCCGTACCGGGTCACCGAGTCGGCCAGGTTGGCGGTCAGGTCGGCGAGGGAACCGTGCCACATCGGATAGTAGGACTGGCCGATGATGTCGAACGGCACGTCGTACGCGGTGATGTTGTCGAAGAACCAGCGGGTGTCGCCCATCTTGCCGCCGCGGTCGATGTGCAACATGATCTTCGGCGGATGCGCGCGGCAGCCCTCCCGCGCGCCGGCGATGGCGGCCTTGAGCAGGGTGGTGAACGCGTCCCACTGCTGGGTGCCGTCACTGAGGTAGAGCTGGCCGACCGGCCACAGGATGCCGTTGGTGATCTCGTTGCCGACCTGCAGGCCAATCTGAACGACTCGGTCAGCCGCTACGACAAGCCGGTCCTGCTCGCCGAGATCTCCTACCCGTGGACCTTCGAGGACGGCGACGGGCGGGGCAACATCGTGACCGCGGACAGCACGCTGCCCGATGTCGACCGCTTCCCGCCCACCCCGGCCGGGCAGGCGGCCTTCTACGAGGCGATCCGCGGGGTGCTGGCCCAGGTGCCGGACGGGCGCGGGCTCGGCTTCCTCGCGTGGGAGCCGGAGTGGGTGCCGGGCGTCGGCTGGGAGCCGGGCGCCGAGGCGCCGAACGACAACCTGACCCAGTTCGACTTCACCGGCCAGGCCCTGCCGTCGGTCCGGGCCTACCGCCGCCCGTGACCTGAGCCGAACCACCCGTGATCCGGGCTGGGTGTCCGTGATCTGACACCGGAGTGGTGAGGGCCTACTCGCCGTTCGTGGCCTCGCCGGCGAAGTGCAGCCGTTTGGTGAACCCCACGGTGAGCCCGCTCGGATAGCTGGGCCGTAGGGTCAGGGTGTCGGTCACGGCTCTCATGATGGGCAGCCCGCGCCCGCCGTGCACGGCCGGCTCGGGCATCCGACCGGCCTGCCGACGGCCGTCCAGGCCGCTACCGGTGTCGACCACCTCGACCGAGCACCAGCCCTGCTTGACCCCGATCGCGATGCGGTAGTCGCTGCTGTCGTGGGCATAGGCCACCGCGTTGGCGCAGGCCTCGTTGGCCGCCAGCACGACCTCGGCGCGGCAGTCCTCGATGACTCCCAGCCCGGCGAGCGCCGCGTCCAGCAGGTGCCGGACCAGGGCCACGGTTGCCGGTGTGCGCGGCAGGCATAGCACGAGATCGAGCCGGACGTCCGCGCCCAGCTCCTGGCCCGCCAGTTGACGGTCAAGCCTCTTCATCTCAGCACTCCGGGGTGTCGGCTATCGCCCATGACACCCGCCGGGGTCTGAGGCGGGCCTACCACGACCAGCGTAGTCGCCGGCCGGCGACCTTGGCGACCACCACAGCGACCGCAAAGGAATCGAACACGGCCGAAATAACTTGAAGATCGCCACCGGGTTCGGCTCGCGCGGGCATGTGCAATCTCAAGGGGATCAGTGCCCGACGTCCACCCGGATGAGGTGAAGTCGTGATCCAGCCCGTGCTGCCCGACACCATGCAAATGACCCTCGAGGCCATCGCCGACGGCGATGGCACCCTGCAGATCGCCCATCGGGCGCATCTCTCCCCGAACACCGTCAAGGACCGGCTGCGGATGCTCTATCTGCAGCTGGGGGCCAAGGACCGGGCGAACGCCGTCTCGATCGGCTTCCGCCTCGGCCTGCTCTCCGGCCGGTTGCCCGCACTGCCGTGCATGCTCGCCGACGGGGTGCCGCTGGAGACCCTGGTGGCGGCCCGCGAGGAGAGTGGCCTGACCCAGCGGGACATGTCCGCGCGCCTGGGGGTGTCCCGGGTCTGGCTGTGCCACCGGGAGACCGGCCGCTACCTGTTCCCGCTGCTGACGGTCGAGCGGTATGCGACGATCGTCGGCCTCGACCTCGAGGCGTTGTCCCGGCGTGACCGCGGCCAGGTCATGCCCTAGGGCCGGAGCCGGGCCGGCCCCGGGGCCGGCCCGGCTCCGCTACTTGACCGCGCCGCCGGTGATGCCGGCGATGACCTTGCGCTGGGCGACCGCGAACACCACGACCAGCGGCAGGCTCATCAGGATCACGTACGCGAAGATGAGGTGCCAGTTGTTCAGGTAGAGCCCGGCGCTCGCGACCCGGAACAGGTTGAGCGGCAAGGTGTCCAGGCGACCGCCGATGACGAAGAACGCGTAGAACACGTCGTTCCAGACGTACAGCGTGATCAGGATCGTCGCGGTGGCCAGCACCGGACGCAGCAGCGGCAGCACGATTCGGCGGAACACGGTGAACGGGCCCGCACCGTCGATCTGCGCGGACTCCTCCAGCGCGGCCGGGATGGTGCGGACGAAGCCGGTCACGAAGAAAATCACCGTGGAGAGGTAGATTCCGGTGTAGACCCCGATCATGCCGATCGCGGTGCCGGCCAGGCCCAGCTGCCGCAGCAGCAGAACGACGGTGACCACGGCCGGCGGCAGGATGATCCCGCTGATGCCGAGGGCGTAGAGGACGGCGTTGAGCCGAGACGCCCGACGGGCCAGGATCCAGGCGGCCAGCGAGCCGAAACCGAGGACCGCGGCGACCGTCGGCACGACGATCAGCAGACTGCCGAGGACGGCGGCCGGCACGTCGGCGTCGCTCCAGACCTGGCGGAGGTTGCCCAGCAGGTGCCATTCGGCGGGCAGCGACAGATCGGGCTCCAGGGCCTCACCCCGCGACTTGCCGGCGGTCACCACGACCAGCCAGAGCGGGATGCCGATCAGCACCGCGACCGACAGCACTGTGACGACCGGCTGGAGCCGGCGCCAGATCGGGTGATCGCTGACGGTCACAGCCGCTCCTCCCGTTTGCGCAGGGTGTAGATGACCGGGAACGCCAGCAGGGCGACGAGCAGGAACAGCACCAGGCTCATCGTGGTGGCCTGGGCGAACAGGCCCTGCCCGAAGGTCCGGTAGATGAAGATGTTGAGGATCTCGGTGGTCCGGGCCGGTCCGCCGCCGGTGGTGGCCTGCACGACGTCGAAGCCGTTCATCGAGCCGAGCAGCGCGGTGGCCACGTTGAAGGTGACCGCCGGGGCCAGCAGCGGCGACCGGATCCGCCAGAACGTCCGCCACCGGGACGCGCCGTCGATTCGGGCGGCCTCGGTCACGTCCTCCGGGATCGTCTTCAGCCCGGCCAGGTAGATCAGCATGGACAGGCCCATCCACTTCCACGCGTGGATCAGCGCGACGACCACGATGGTCCAGGTCGTGTCGCCGAGCCACGCATAGGACACCGGGTGCCGCATCACCGCGGCCACCATGTCGTTGACGCCGCCGGTCGGCTTGAGCAGCGCCTGGAAGACGTACCCGACGGCGAGCGCGGACATCAGCACCGGGATCAGGAAGAACACCCGGGCCAGCCGGTTGAGCCAGGTGTCGCGCTCCAGCAGGACGGCGAGGACGAACCCGAAGACATTCTGGAAGACCGCGACGAGTACGGCGTACAGCACGGTGATGCGCAACGCCCGGAAGAGCGTTCCGTTCGACGCGAGATCGGTGAAATTGTCGAAGCCGACCGGGTTGATCGCGGCTTTGAAGCCGGACCAGTCGGTGAAGGCGTAGACGAAGTTGAACACCGTCGGCAGCACGAAGAAGACGACCAGCACGGCGTACGCCGGAAGCAGGAACCACATCGGGTGCGTACGCCGGCTGATCGTCCTCAGCTCAGAAGCCACCAGCGCCGGCCGCCTTGGCGAGCTGGGCGAACTGGTCCTGGGTGGCCTTCGCGACCTGCTCCGGGGTCATCGTCCCGGCGATCATGTCGGAGAGATTGAGATACAGGTCCGGGTTGGCCACGGCGAGGGCCTGCATCGAACCGACCGAGGTGGGCAGGGCCGCGTGCACGTCCAGCAGCGCCTTCGGTACGCCGGGCGGATTCGGCACCGTGGTCTCGAGCGAGACGGTGTTGCGGTCGGCGACGAACTCCGGGTAACCGGGACCCATCCAGTACGCGAGCAGTTGGCGTGCCGCCGCCTCGCGTTTCGCGTCGCCGGTGCGGAACGCGACAAGCGCGTTGGACTGGTCGGGAATGAAGGTGCCGACGTTGCCGGACGGCGCGATCGGGAAGAAGCCGATCTTGGAGTCCAACGCCGCCGTATCCGCCTTCGCCTGCAGCTGGCCGAAGAACGAGTTCACCTGTACGACCATGGCCGCCTTGCCGTTGAGCAGCGCCGCGCCCTGATCGGTGAACTTGGCGGTCTTGATGTCCGCGTTGAACAGCCCCTCCTTGATCAGCGCCTGGTACTTCGTGATCGCGCCGAGCACGGCCGGGTCGGTGAACTTCTCCTTGCCGGTGTTGATCCGCTCCCAGAGCCCGGCCTTGGCGGCGTCGGCGAGCTGCACCTGCACCCACCACTGGGTGGCCCACCGGTCGCCGCCCATCTCGTAGAACGGCGTGACGCCCTTGCCCTTGAGCTGCCGGGCCAGCGCGATCATCTCGTCGAACGTCTTCGGATTGCCGGACACGCCGTGGGCCGCGAAGACCTCCTTGTTGTAGTAGACGCCCTCGACCGCGGGGCTGGTGACCAGGGCGGCGTACCGGGTGTCGTCCAGCAGCCCGGTGATGTCGCGCAGCTCCGGTGCCAGCTGCGACAGCCAGGGCGCGTCGGTGAGCGGCTGCAGGTTGGTCTTGGCGTTCAGCGCGGTCAGCATCGACGCGGTCGGCTGCCAGAAGGCGAGGTCCGGCTTGTCGCCGGTGGCCACCTTCGTCTGGATGCTCTGCTCGTACGGGTCGGGGATGGTGACCACCTCGACGGTGGCGCCGGTCGCCTTCTGGAACCCGTCGACGACCTTCTTCGGCACTGTGTTGCTGTTCTGCGCCGCCCAGATGGTCAGCTTGACCCCGTCCAGCCGGGCGGCCGGGTCGGGCCAGGCCGCGGCCGGCGGGTCGGACGGGCCGGCGCCGGGGTCGCTGCAGGCCACCAGGCCCAGGGTGAGTGCCGCGCCGACGGCGGCGGTGAGCCAGCGTTTCATCGTGATCCTCCGAGGTCGTGGATGGCGGCGCGGCCGGCGATCCGGAAGATCCGCGCGGCGTACGGGTCGGTGCCGGTGGGGGTGACAGTGAATGAGCCGGTCTCCGGTGCCCACCGGACGGCCCACTCCGGCAGGTGCCGGGGGTAGCTCAGTTGCAGGTCGATCGACCGCCCGGCCAGGTGGTCGAGGGTGAGGACGGCGGATCCGCTCGCCCCCGGCCGCCGCCATACCGCGAGGTAGGTGACGTCGCCGGTGGTCAGTGCCAGGCTGAGCCACGGGTCGTCCCAGCCGGGCAGGCCGAGCGGCCAGTGCGGCACCGCGGTCGTCAGGCCGTCGCGGATCTCCCGGTGCGCCTCGACCGCGTCGCGCACCGAGCCCGCCTGGGCGGCGGTCATCGCGTCCAACCGCCCGGAGAGGTAGAGACGGCCGAGCATCCCGGTGCACAGGGCGTACGCGATGTCCTCGTCGGTCATCTCCGGCTGCGGATAGGCCCAGCTGGCGGACTGCTCGGGCAGCACCGAGAGCGGCGCGGCGACCGCGATCGGCGGATAGCGCCGGTAGTCCTGCTGGTCGCTGGTGGACTGCAGCTGCATGCGGGTGAGCAGTGCGTAGTCGGCCCGCATCCCGCCCGACGCGCAGTTCTCCAGGATGAGGCCGGGGTGGCGGTCGTGCAGCCGGTCGAGCCAGGACAGGTGCGCCCGGTTGTGGCCGAGCAGCCCGGCGCCCGCGCTGGGCGCGTCGAGGTCGGTGCCCGCGCCCGGGTCGACGTTGTAGTCGAGCTTGAGATAGCCGACCCCGAGCTGCTCGACCAGCCGGTCGACCACCTCGTCCAGGTGCGCCGCCGCAGCCGGGTGCCGCAGGTCAAGGAAATACCGGTCGTGCTCGACCAGCCGGATCCCGGCGCGCTGCAGGAACGCCTCGGCGGGCAGCTTGCCGGCCACCGGGCTGCGCACGCCGACCACCTCGGGCTCGAGCCACAGCCCCGGCACCATGCCGTGCTGCCGGATGCGGTCGAGCACCTCGGCGATCCCACCCGGGAAGCGGGTCTGCGACGGCTGCCACTCACCGACGCTGTCCCACCAGCTGGCGTCGTTGTCGTACCAGCCGGCGTCGACGCAGAACACCTCGGCGCCGGCCGCGGCGGCCGCGTCGATCAGCGGCAGCAGCTTGGCCGTAGTCGGGTCACCCATGAGCGTGTTCATGTAGTCGTTGAAGACCACCGGCAGCGCGGCGCGATCAGGGTGCGGGCGCAGCAGGGCCCGGCGGTGCGCGGTCAGCTCGGCGGCGGCGCCCTCGAAACCCGCCGCGGAGAAGGCGATCGACACCGGCACGGTGGTGAACGAGTCGCCGGGCGCGAGCGGCTGCTGCCACTGGTGGTCGATATCGGTCGGACCGAGCATCGCCAGGTACGCGCCGTCCCGACGCTCACCGACCTCCCACCGCCACGGTCCGTTGTGCTCGACCTGCCAGAGCCAGGCGGCTCCCGCGGCGCGGTCGACCAGCCCGCCGGTGGGCTGGTGCGTCCCGGTCGACCAGGTGCCGGTGCTGACCATCGCGAACCGTCCCCGGCCGTCCTGGCCGTGCAGCCCGAGGCCGAGGTCGGGGACGTGCGCGCGCAGCGGCGTCCGGGTCCAACGGCCCTCTCCCAGCCACTCGCCGTCGCCGCGGACCAGGTCGAGATCGGACACCGGGTGCCCGGCCAGCCCGAGGGCGAGGGAGGTGACGCCGAGCAGCAGCACCGGCTCACCGCCCTCGTTGGTCACGGTGGTCCGCACCTGGCCGGCGCCGACGCCGTCGGCCGAGCGGAACACCACCCGGGCGACGAGGCCGGTCTGCTCGTCGCGCAACTCGACGACCAGCTCGTGCCACCGGCCGTCGCGCCGCCGCTCGGTGCCGGTGCGCCGCAGGCGCGCGCCCACAGCCGTCTCGGAAAACCGGTGCGACGCGCGGGCCCGGCCGGCCCCGGCGACGAGGATCTCCACCATCGGCTGCCCGGTGGCCGCCTCGCCCTCGCCGAGCCTGCCGGCCGGGCCGTCGATGACGAGCGGAAACGCGTCGTGCACGGATGCTCCTGTTCCTTGGTGGCCGGTCAGGCGACCGGTGCGGCGATCTGGATCCGGTCGATGTTCGGCGCGTAACCGGCCGAGCTGTTGGCGAACGTGATGGTGTTGGCGCCGGCCACCAGGTCCACATCGATCACCGTGGTCCGGTAGATCGACCAGCCGAGCGTGTTGCGGAAGAACACCTTCTTGGCCGCGCCGCCGTTGACGCTGATCTCGGCGTACCGGTCGACGATGTTGCTGTTGTAGTTGTCGGCGCCGGCGCCGAGCTCGCCGTTGGCGTAACTGACGACCATCCGGTAGCGGCCCGCGGCCGGCACCGTCACCCCGTTGAACCGCAGCGTGTTCGCCGCGCCCGCACCGACCCAGCCCACGTAGTTCCCGCCCGAGGCGGCAGCGTCGGCGACCACCACGGCGGCTCCGGCGCGGGTGTTGCCGGCCGCCTCCGCCTCGTACGCCGTCACCGTGCCGGCGGTGGCGGCCACCTCCAGGTAGTCGAGGTTGACGGCGTCCCGGTCGTCGGTCGCGTACGCGTTGGCCTCGATCCGGCTGATCCCGGCCGGCAGGAAGACCTTCGTCGTCGCGGTCCTCCAGGTGTTCCAGTCGGCGGTGCCGGGCAGCGCCAGGTCGGTGAGGTCGGCACCGCCCAGGCGCAGCCGGACGGAACGGTCGGCAGGTGCGCCGGGGTACGGG
>DASWMR010000318.1:0-2582 GCA_036399635.1 Actinoplanes sp.
CAGGTCGGTGAGGCGGCCATGCATGCCGAGGATCGCCGGGCCGGCCCGGTGCACCTCGATCGGGTGCGGGCACAGTGGCCCGCCGTCCAACCAGGCGACCGCGATGCCGCCGCTCGTCGCGGTGTGGATGAGCCGGCAGCCGGCCGCGGTCAACCGGGCGACCTCGGCTTGAAGGTCCTCGGCCACCCAACAGACGTGCCCGACCCGGTCGGGGTCGATCTGGTACGCCGCCGCCAGCTCGTCGTCGACGGTGTGCACCTCGGCCAGCTCCAGCACGACTGGGCCCCAGGCGGCGAATGCCGCGCTGTGGTCGAGGTACGCCGGCTCGGTGATCGCGGTGCCGTCGGCCAGCCGGAACTCGTCGAACCGGACGTGCGGGACGTGCAGGAACGGCCCGATGCCGAGCGTTTCGACCGCCCGGTCGACGGCCTCGGCGAGGTCGGGTACCCAGTAGCCGATGTGGTGCAGTGCGGTCATCGTCGCCTCCGTTTGGTATCGATAGATGGAAGCGGATATCTCATGTCGAGAGTATGCTGCCGGTTGTGAAGCTGACCCCTCTCGGCCACGCCTGCCTGCTCGTGGAGACCGGTGCCCGGCTGCTCGTCGACCCCGGCACGCTCTCCGACTTCACCGCGGTCCGTGACCTCGACGCCGTCCTGATCACCCACCAGCACCCCGATCATGTGGACCTGCCGCGGGTGATTGCGCTGCTGGCCGCGAATCCGGGTGCCCGGCTGGTGATCGACGAGGACACCGCGACCGCGGTCACCGGGCTGCCCGGGCACGTGGTGGCGCGGCCGGGCGACCGGCTGGTGTTCGGCGGCAGCACCGTCGACGTGCTGGGTGGCCGGCACGCGGCGGTCTACGGCGACGTGCCCGGCTGCACCAACGCGGCGTACCTGGTCGACGACGGGGCCTTCTTCCACCCCGGTGACTCGTTCCTGGTGCCGCCGGGGGACGTGGACGTGCTCGCGGTGGCGATCGACGGCCCATGGCTGAAGCTGAGCGAGGCGGTCGACTACGTGTACGCGGTGGCGCCGCGGGTGGCCGTGCCGATGCACGAGGGGGAGACCACCGACCCGGCGAAGTACGCCGGCATGCTTGCCGCGTTCGGCCCGGCCGGCGTGGTCCGCCGCCTGCCCCTGGGCGAGAGCGTCGAGCTCTAGTGCCGGTCTGGTGGACCACGCCGCAGCCCTGGTGATCCGCCAGAAAGGCCACTTCCTAGCCTCACCCGGGGACGGCGTTCGCCTTCGCGATAGCCGCGTAGACGGCCGCGCTCGGCTTGGCGGTCCGCTCGAACGTGGTGCGGTCCACCGCGTGCAGTCCCAGCTTCGGCCCGTACCCGAAGATCCACTCGAAGTTGTCGAGCAGCGACCAGTGCACGTAGCCGAGCACCGGCACGCCGTCGGCGATCGCGTCCTGCAGCGCGTCGAGCGCGGGCGGGATCAGCTCCGCCCGCAGCCGGTCGTCGTCGTGCGACAGGCCGTGCTCGGTGACCAGCACGGGCACGCCGGTCTCCCGGTGGACGTAGCGGACCGCGCCGGCCAGCGACGCCGGGTAGATGTCGGAGCCCATGTGGTTGAGCGGGACGCCCTCGGGTGGCGGCACCGGCCCGGTGCCGTCGTAGCGGAGGCGCTCGTAGTTCTGCACGCCGACGAAGTCGTCGTCGCTGGCCAGGCGCAGCCACCGGGCGTACACCTCGGCGCGCTTGCGGTCCCGTACGCCCGGGTCGTCCCCGACCACCTGATCGTCCGCGACCGCCAGGCTCAGCCCGACCGGCAGCTCCGGCCGGCGGACCTTGATCGCCGCCTTGGCGGCGCGGTGACCGGCCGTCATCCCGTCCGCCAGCGCGTCGAACTCCTCGGGCAGCACCACGTTCGCCAGCCGGTAGCGCGACACCCCGGCCTTCTTCGCCGCCGCGGTCAGCGTCGCCCGCTCCAGCTCGCGGACCACCTCCGGAAGGCCGGCCCACGAGAGCAGCCGGGCCAGGTTCGGCTCGTTCATGGTGACCGCGGCCGCGATCGACCCGCCGAACCGGTCCATCAGCACGTCGCAGTAGTGGGCGAACAGCGCGGGCGCCTCCGCGTCGAGCCAACCGCCCCGCATCGCGAACCAGTGCGGGCTGGTGAAGTGGTTGAACGTGACGATCGGGGCGAGACCGGTGGCCACGCACGCGTCGACCAGGGCGCCGTAGTGGTCCAGCGCCGCCTCGTCGACGACGCCGGGGGCCGGCTCCACCCGGGCCCATTCGATCGAGAAGCGGTACGCGTTCAGGCCCAGGCCCGCGACCAGGTCGATGTCCTCGCGCCAGCGGCGGTAACTGTCCACGGCTGGGCCGGACGGCTCGCCGAAGACCGTCGGCTGGACGTGCTCGGCGTACCAGGTGTCGCTGGTGGTGTTACCGCCCTCGACCTGGTGTCCCGCGGTGGCGGCGCCCCACCAGAAGCCGCGCGGGAACGGCCGGCCGCGCATCAGTCCCCGGTCGCGAACATCGAGGCGCGGGCGCCGGTGATCCATCCCACGAGCTGATCGTTGTCGGTCTCCGCGACCGGCACGTCGGCCACCTTGCGACCCCGGTTGAG
>DASWMR010000319.1:0-2166 GCA_036399635.1 Actinoplanes sp.
CGACCACCGCCAGTACCGCGAGCACGGCGGCGCCGGCCACCGTGGCAACGGATCCGGGGTGCGAGCGGAGGGTCGCAAGGATCCGGTCGAGAACGCCGCCGGTGCTCGCCGGGCCGGTTCCGGTCGCGGCGATCCGAGCCGCGGCATCGCCGAGCGTGGTGGGTGCCGCCAGCACCGTGACGCCGGCCAGTAGGCGCTCCACCGGGAGCATGCGTTCGCCGGCGCTGGTGCACGCCGGGCATGATCGAACGTGCCGGCCGATCCGTTTGCGCCAGAACGGGCTCGGCGCGCCGTTCCAGTTCGCGGTCAGGGTGCTCAATTCGTCGCACCCGGGCATGGCTTCCAGCGCCACGACGACCATGCGGCTCAGGTCGAGCTGCTCGCGCATCCGCTGCAGCAATACCCCGGCGTGCGCCACACTCACGCCGTATGCGCCGGCCAACTCGGCTCGGGTGAGCTCGCCCAGGGTCTCCAGCCAGAACAGCGAGAGCAGGGCGCGGTCCTCGGCGGCGAGCCACCGGCTCGCGTTGCGCACCTGCCGCCGCTGCCCGGCCAGCTCGACCCGCAGCAGCGCGGAACCCTCGATGTCGGCGTCCGGCTGCCAGGCCGCGGCGTCGAGCGGCGCGGTGCTCCCGGCGGTCGCTTCCGAGCCGGACAGGTGCGTGCCGACCTGGTGTACCGCGATGGCAGCGAGCCAGGGCCGGAAGCTGGCCGGGTCGCGCAGTTGGTGCAGCTGCCGCAGAGCCCGCAGCAGGATGTCCTGCACCACATCGTCGACGTCCGGGCCGGCGCCGATCGCCTGCCGGACCAGGTTGTAGATCAGCGGCAGGTGGGCGCGAAACAGCGCATCGAGCGCCCCGCGGTCGCCGGCGCGCGCCGCGGCGGCGAGCGCGGCGTCGGTCTTGCTCGCGAGTGGGGCATCTGTTGGTGCGGCGGGTGGCGGAGTCAACCACGGTCCCCTACGTAGGTAACCAAATGTGTGACGCATGCTACGAGCCAGTTCCCCATCGTTCAAGACGTGCGGGTACCGCGTATCGCCAGCTCAGTGGCCTGTGCCGGGCGGGCGCGACGCCGGGCCGCGGGTCTGGCGGCCGCGGCGCCCCACTCGTGAGCGGCCGGGGCCGACCGGCACGGAGAGCTTCGCGGATGGCCGGAGTATAACGGCGGTCGAATGTGATTCGCGTCCTGCGGCGGCCACGCAATTAACGCTATGCACAACTGAAAAAGTGTTATGCGGGCTGTCGCCGCATAGATATTCCGGGCCGAGCCACCGCCCGGAACCGTGCCCAGCCACCACGGGCGCCGGGCGGTGAAATGGAATCTGTAGTCATTCGTTCGTGGGTGTGCCCACTATTACCAATGTGCCGCGGGCGGAAGAACCTTGAGGTGGGGCAGCTTTGTCGAAGGAGTGGCTGAGACGCGTCGGCGTACGGGCGGAGCCGCCGTGCAGGTGCCGGTCGGTCCTGTCCGGCAGCCCGGTCGACGCCGCGTGTGCTTCGTCGCGCGCCCTCGCCGCCGGGCTGCCGAACGTGCAAGGCTGGTCCTTTCCGTGCGATCGCCGATGGATGGGGTACGGGACATGGGCATGGTCAAGGTGGTCGGGTTGGTGCTGCACCCGCGGCGGGACTGCGGTGCGGCGATCGACGCGATCGTGCAGTGGGCGGCCCGGCGTGACGTCACCGTCCTGGGCCTGCACGACGAGATCAACCGGATCGACTGCGACGCGGTGGCGGTCAGCCAACCGGAGATGGTCGACCGGGCCGGGCTGCTGGTCAGCCTGGGCGGCGACGGCACCATGCTGCGGACCATGCGGCTGGTCGAGGGGCGCAAGACGCCGGTGCTCGGGGTCAACGTCGGCCGGCTCGGCTTCCTCGCCGAGGTCGACCTGCCCGACCTGGCCGCCGCGTTGTCCGCGATCGACGAGCACCAGTTCACCATCGAGCCGCGCACCGCGGTGCGCACGCTGCTGCCGGACGGCCGCGACGTGTCGGCGTTCAACGACATCGCCCTGGTGCGGGTGCCGGGCGACGGGCTCGCCGCGGTCGGCATCTCGGTCGAGGGGAAGAACTTCGTCAACTACGCGGCGGACGCGGTGATCGTGTCGACGCCGACCGGCTCGACGGCGTACAGCTTCTCGGCCGGCGGCCCGATCGTCTCGCCGAACGT
>DASWMR010000320.1:0-4667 GCA_036399635.1 Actinoplanes sp.
CGTAGATGACCGCGTAGACGGTGTAGCGCACGCCGTCGGGCGCGTCGATCCAGTCGCTGCGCAGCAGGGTCCGGACGTTGGTCAGGATGATGATGCCGCCGACCGCGGAGCCGAGCACCCGCGGCGGGATGTGCCGGACCAACCAGGCCGCAGCCGGCGCCGCGACCATCCCGCCGAGCAGCAGGGCGATGACCCAGGTGAAGTTCACGCCCGCGGAGCCGATGCCGACGATGAAGCCGACGCTCGCGGCGATCGCCACCAGGAACTCGCTGGTGTCGATGGAGCCGATCGTCTTGCGCGGCTCGAGGCGGCCGCTGGCCAGGATCGCCGGGGTGCCGACCGGCCCCCAGCCGCCACCGCCGGTGGAGTCGACGAAGCCGCCGACGAAGCCGAGCGGGGCGAGGAACCGCTTGCGCAGCGGCTTGCCGAGGTGCCCCTTGGGCAGGCCGACAAGGGTGAACCGGGTCAGCACGTACAGGCCGAGGGTGAGCAGGATGATCGACATGAGCGGGGCGGCGGTCTCGGTCGACAGGCTCGACAGGAAGGTGGCGCCGGCGAACGCACCGATCGCGCCGGGCACTCCGATCTTCCAGACCACCCCCCAGTCGATGTTACCGAACCGCCAATGCGACACGCCGGACACCAGCGTGGTGCCGATCTCGGCGAGGTGCACGGTGGCCGAGGCCGCGGCCGGGTTGGCGCCGATGGCCAGCAGCAGCGTCGTCGAGGTGACGCCGTAGGCCATGCCGAGGCTGCCGTCGACAAGCTGGGCACCCAGCCCGACGAGCGCCAGGAGAAGGAGCTTTTGCATGTCCGCCGCCAATCCGTGGTTCTCCTACATCACCCATTAGATGCATAGACAATAGGAGGCGAATGGAGAGCGGGACAAGCCCTCGGTCCGCGATTCTCAGAACCCGACGGGTCTCAGAACGGGGCGGGTCTCAGAACGGGGCGGGCCCCTGGCCGACCAGAGACATCAGCAACTGGGTCGCGAGGAGCTTGCGGACGCCGGTGACGGCGACGTCGCCGACCCGGTCGTACGGCAGCTCGAGCTGCAGGCCGCCGCTCGCCTCACGCAGGTCGTCGCTGGTCTGGTCCGGGCGGAAGGTGCCGCCCCAGCCGTTGAGGCCACCGCGCTGGTTAGTGCTGAGCGAGGCCATGCCGGCAACACACGTGCCGTCGGCGAGGTTCAGCCTGGCTGGGCCGGAGTAGGTCGTCATAGGGATCAACCGTAGCGCCTCCAGCGGCGGTGTCCCACTCGCGTGTGACCCGGCCACCCGGGCGGGCGCCGCCGCCGGGAACGGAAAGGGCACCATCCCTTCTCCCCGGACGATTCAGGGCGTTCAATGGACGACAGATATCAATCACGACTCCGGCATTCGGAGAAGTCGTTCTTGAAGGAGTCTCGCCGACGGAACTACGAGCCGGCCAACAAATGTACTTTCTCGCGAAAGGAGCACAGATGGCCGGGATCGCACCGACCGACGTGGCGACCGACGACCAACGGCCGGATCAAGAACGACTGCTCGGCCGCGGAATGCTTCCGCTGTTCATCGCCTTGATCGGCTGTTTCACCGCATGGGGCATCGCCCAGGATCTGACCACTCCGATGGTCGCCGGATTCCAGCGCATCTTCGAAATGAGCACTTTTCAGGCGTCGCTCGTTCAGCTAGCGTATTTTGGCGCCTATTTCCTGCTGGCGTTGCCCGCGGCGTTCATCAACCAGCGATTCGGCTACAAGACCGGAATTCTCAGTGGCCTGGCCCTGGCGGCCCTCGGCGCGTTCCTCTTCTACCCGGCGAGCAAGATCATGACGTACGAGGCCTTTCTCGTGGCCCTGTTCGCGATGGCCGCCGGATGTTCGATCCTGGAGACCTCCGCGAACCCGTTCGTCATGTCGCTGGGCCCGGAACGGACCGCCACCCGCCGGCTGAACTTCGCCCAGGCGTTCAACCCGGTCGGCACGATCATCGGCGTCCTGCTCGCCTCCACGCTGATCCTGCCCAAGCTCGTCGACCCGGTGGACATCTCGTCGCTGACCCCGGAGCAGGTGCATGCGATCCGGGCCGGCGAGCTGGGTGCGGTCATGGGCCCGTACCTCGCCCTCGCCTTTTTGCTGTTGGTCATCGCCGTCACCATCGCGGTGCAGAAGGCCCCGCCGATCATCGAGGAGTTCCCGGACGCCGGCCCACACACCGGCGGGCTCGGTGAGATCTTCAGCGTCCTCTGGCATACCAGGCGCTACCGATACGGAGTGGTGGCGCAGTTCATGAACGTCGCGGCCCAGGTGTGCACCTGGACGTACCTCATCCAGTACGTGCAGCAGGCGCTCGGCGGCAGCCTGCAGCGTGGCGGGTACTACCTGCTGGTCAGCCTGGTGGTCTTCCTCATCTCGCGCTTCCTGATGACCTGGGTGATCGGCCGCGTGCGGGCCACCAAGGTGCTCGCCGCGCTCGCTGCCCTCGCGGTCCTGCTCTGCGTCTTCGCCATCCTCAGCCCGAACATGGCCGGCGTGATCGCCGTGGTCTCGCTCTCCTTCTGCCTGTCGCTGATGTTCCCGACCATCTACGGCGTCGCGCTGCAGGGGCTTGGTCCGGCCACCAAGTTCGGCGCCGCCGGTCTGGTCATGGCGATCGTGGGCGGCGCGATCATGCCGCTCGTCCAGGGCAGCCTGGTCGACGCCACGAGCGCCGCCACCTCGTTCATCGTGCCGGCGTTCTGCTTCGCCCTGGTCGGGCTCTACGCCCTCTTCGACCTGCGCGCCCGTACCGATCAACCCACTCGAGCAGGGAGGCAGTCATGACCGGCCGGCGCGCCCTAGCGGCCATCGCGGTGGTGAGTCTGGCGGTCAGCGGCTGCGGCGACTCGGCGCCGACCAGCGCGAGCAAGACCACCGGGCAACTCGAGGTCGTCTCGTGGTGGACGTCCGGTTCCGAGGCGGCCGCGCTCAACGTCCTGCTGGCCGCGTTCCGACAGGCGAACCCGGAGGTCGACGCGGTCAACGCCGCGGTGCCCGGCGGGGCCGGCTCCGAGGCGATCGTGGAGTTGGCGAAGCGGCTGCAGCGGGGCGACCCGCCGGACGTCTGGCAGACCTTCACCGGCAAATCGGTGCAGGGGTACGCGGAGCGCGGCGTGGTCCGCGACGTCAGCACCGTCGTCACCGCCGACCTGTCCGCCCGGATGCAGCCGGCCATCCGCCAGTCACTGCTGCGCGACGGCAAGCCGTACGGGGTACCGACCGGCGCCCACCGCAGCAACATGCTGTGGTTCAACACCGCCCTGCTGACCAAGGCCGGGGTCAGCCCGCCCACCGCGTCGTACACGCTCGCCGCCTTCCTGGCCGACCTGCGCCGGGTCGAGGAGTCCAGCTCGACGCCGCTCTGTCTGGGCGGCGACGACCCGTTCACCACCGTGGAGCTGTTCGAGAACGTGCTGCTGAGCACGATCGGCGCAGACGGCTGGCGGGACATGGCGGCCGACAAGCTGGACTGGCGCAGCACCCGGGTGCGCGCCGCGCTGCGCTCGTTCGGCGACCTGCTCGGGTACGCGGATCCGGAAGCCGGCACGCTGACCTGGGACGCCGCCACGAAGAAGCTGAAAGCCGGCGGGTGCGCCTTCGAATCCATGAACGACTCGGCGTACGGGGAACTGGCCGCCGGCGGTGACACCGGGTTCGGGAGCACGCCGTTCCCGGGCACCGGGGGCAGCTTCCTCGCCGTGGTCGACGTCTTCGTCGCGGCGACCAAGGCCGAGAACGCCAAGAACGCGCTGGCCTTCCTCAACGGGATCAGCGACCCGGCGACCCAGGTCGCCTTCAGCCGGGCGAAGGGTTCAGTTCCGGTGGTACGCGACGCGGACGTCACCTCACTGCCCACCTACCAGCAGGAATCGTCGCGCGCCCTGTGGAACTCGCCGGTACTGCTGTCGGTGGCGCACGGCGAGGCGATGAGTCCGGAATTCCAGGAGGGCTTCTATGACGCGGTGACGTCCTACGTGCGTACGCGTGACCCTGATGCCTTCGCCGACAGCCTGATCAGCGCCGTCAGCCGCGACCAGGTGCCACCCCGGTGAGGCCCGGTCATCGGTTCGCCCAGGACTGCAGGGCGGTCAGCTGGAGGGCGGTGACGGCGGAGGGCATCAGGCGCAGGACCGGGTCGCGCAGCGGGCTGCGGCTCTGCAGCAGCCGGCCGAGCCGGCGGGCCCGGGCGGCGATCGGGCGGGTCCGCGCGCGGCGCACCCGGTCGTACGCGTCCAGCGCCTCGTCGATCGGCCGGGTGCCGAGCAGCCGGGTCAGGGTCGCGGCGTCCTCCATCGCCTGCGCCGCGCCCTGGCCGAGGTCGGGTGTCATGGCGTGCGCGGCGTCGCCGAGAAGCACGGTGCGGCCGCGACGAAAGGTGCGCAGTGGGGCCGCGAGATCGTGGATGTCGGTGCGCACCACAGCCGCCGGGTCGGTGGCGGCGAGCACCTCGGCGATCGGCGCGTGCCAGCCGGCGAACCGGCGACGGACCTCGGCAGACTCGTCGGGGACGGTGGTGCCGGCCGGCAGCCTCGACACCGCGAACCAGTAGGCGCGGCCGTCGGCCAGCGGCGCGAGGCCGAACCGGTCGCCGCGCCCGAGGCTCTCGCCGGCGCCGCCGAGCAGGTCGACCGGGTGCCTCGTGACGCCC
>DASWMR010000321.1:0-7621 GCA_036399635.1 Actinoplanes sp.
GCCGGCGAGCTTATTGATGCCGTCCAGCAGCAGGGCCAGGCCGAATGCGTACGCGCTCTGGCTCTGCTCATCGGCAGTCCGCTCGAAGCCGCCGGTGTTCCACAGTGCCGTCATCGTGGGGTGGGCGGCCTCGTCGAACCAGTTCTCCCAGAGTTCGCCGCGCTGCCGCCACCAGTCGTCGGTGCCGATGCCGGTGGCGCGGCGCAGCAGCACGTCCTCCGCCTCCTGCCGGGCGGCCGCGGTGACCCACCCCGAGATGCTCAGCGCCGCCGGGTCCACCAGCCGGGTCGGCAGGCCCAGGCCGGCCACGGCGGCCAGCACGAACTCCCGCTCGGCGAGCATGCCGGGACCGATCGGCGGCCGCAGCTGGGAGACCTGGGCCAGCCAGGGATGCGCCCGGTACATCGCGAAGGTCTGCTCGGCGTACCGCTCGATCTTGTTGCGAAAGCCGGTCGGTGCGGCCAGGTCCCGTTCGCCCAGCACCTCGTCGACCATGAGGTCGATGAGCTCCGGCCGGGACGGGACGTAGGTGTAGAGGGTCATCGTCGCCACCGACAGCTCGGCCGCTATCCGGGCCATCGAGGCGGCCTCGAGGCCTTCGGCGTCGGCGACCCGGATGCCGGTCGACACCACAAGGTCGACGCTGAGCCGGGCTGGCCGTCCCGCCGGTCTGCGTGCCGGGACCGAGCGCCGCCACAGCAGCGGCAGGATCCGACCGGTGAAATCCGCCATGATTCCGTATACCCTACGGGAACCACTTTCCGTAGGGGGTACGGTAATGAAGATCCTGGTAACCGGCGCCACCGGCAACGTCGGCCGGATGGTCGTCGACGAGCTGCTGGCGCTCGGCGCCGACGACGTGCGGGCGCTGACCGTCGATCTCGCGCGGGCGGCCCTGCCCGCCGGGGTCGAGGTAGTGCGTGGGTTCCTCGGCAGAGTCGAGACGCTGCCGCCGGCATTCAAGGACGTGGACGTGATGTATCTCGCCCCCCACCTGCCGACCGTCGTCGAGGCGGCGCGGCTGGCGGCCGAGGCGGGAATCGGCCGGATCGTCGATCTGGCCGGCGCCAAGGGCGAGCACTGGCAGGGCATCGAGGACGGGGTGGAGGCCTCCGGTGTGCCGTTCACCCACCTCGAACCGGGCGAGTTCATGGCGAACGCCGAGCTGTGGGCGCCGCAGATCCGCGCCGGCGATGTGGTGCTGGACGCGTACGGCGACGCGGCCAACGCGGCGATCGCCCAGGAGGACATCGCGGCGGTCGCCGCCCGGGTGCTGCTGGACGACGGGCACGACGGCCGGTCGTACGAGTTGACCGGCCCCGAGTCGCTGAGCCGCCGGGCGAAGGTCGAGCGGATCGGGCAGGCGCTCGGCCGCGACCTCACCTACGTCGACCTGCCCCACGACCAGGCCCTGCCACACTTCGAGTCAGTGATGGGCGAGCACGGCGGGTGGTACCTGGACGGGCTCGCGCTCCTCGCCGAACATCCGCAGGCCGCGGTGCCCACGGTGGCCGAGCTGCTCGGCCGGCCGGCGATGACCTACCTCGACTGGGCCCGGCTGCACGCCGACCTGTTCGGAGAACCGGTAACCCGATTTGGTGGGCACCAGGGGGTCGGGTAGAGTCCTTTCACGGCGCGGAAATGCGCGCCAATGGGGTATGGGGTAATTGGCAGCCCGACTGGTTCTGGTCCAGTTAGTCTAGGTTCGAGTCCTGGTACCCCAGCGCTAGCACTCCCGCAGGGGGCCGGCGCTGGACTTCTGATAGAGTTCGGCCCGCCGCCGACGCGAGAGCGAGAGCGCAAAAGCAAGTCCTGGCCCCGTCGTCTAGCGGCCTAGGACGCCGCCCTCTCAAGGCGGTAGCGAGGGTTCGAATCCCTTCGGGGCTACAAGCGGTCACGGCTCGCATCTTCCGATGCGAGCCGTTTCGTTTGCTGCCGCCACTCACTTCGGGCGAGCGACCGGCCGGTCAGACGGCGGTGGGGATGCCGGGGGTGAGCCAGGTGAGCGCCGCCGGCGGGAATGCCGCTGTGATCTCAGCGCGGCCCTCGTGGAAGTGCGACCAGCCCTCGTAGTGCACCGGCACGATTCGCTTCGGGCGGACCCGTTTGCACAGGGCCGCCGCGTCGCGGCCGGTCATGGTGAAGCGGGTTGGGCCGGTGAGCCCGAACTGCACCTTGCCGAGGTGCAGGATCGCGGTGCCCACGGTGAACCGGTCGGCTACCTCCAGCACTCCCGGGAAGACGACCGTGTCTCCGGAGATCCACACCACCTCGGCGGAGCCGGGTGGCCGCAGCGCGAAGCCGGTTGTCGGGCCGACGATCGGCACGCTCCACGCCGGACCGTGCCGGGATGGGGTGGCGGTCACCTCCACCGCGCCGACCTTCGCCGTTTCGAACGGCGCGAGGCCGATCGCGTTGCCGCCGAGCCGCCGTGCGCCGGTCACCGTGGTCAGCACCACCGGTGCCGAGGGCAGCAGCTGCCGGCCGGCGTCGTCCAGGTTGTCGGCGTGCTGGTCGTGGGTGAGCAGGACGCCGTCCAACCGCCCGAGCTCGTCGACGCCGACGGCCGGTCCGGCGGTCTTGCGCGAGGACGTGCCCCAGCCGAACGAGTAGCGCCGGCCGGGGGCGTCGAACGTCGGGTCGACCAGCAGCCGGATTCCGGCAAGCTCGAGCAGGGTGGTCGGCCCGCCGATGTGCGTGATGGTCAGGTCGCTACTCATCGCGCGTGCCGGAGGGCCCAGTCCAGGACTTCGTCGGCGATCTGCTCCCAGCCTTTCTGCGCCGGCAGCAGGTGGGCGTAGCCGGCGTACTCTCGGCGCTCGGTGACCGTCTTGGACTTGTAGTGCTTGCGGTTCGACTCCTGGATCGCCGGCGGCATGATGTGATCCTCGGAGCCCGAGACGAAGAGCAGCGGCGCCCGGTTGTCGTTCTGGTAGTCGACCCAGGTGTCCTGGTGACCCGGCTGGAAGTTGGCCAGCACGCCGCCCCAGAGGATGCCGCCGCTCGCCGGGATGGCATACCGCTCGTAGAGCGCCCGCGCCTGGTCGTCGTCGAACGTGTTGGTGAACGCGTACTTCCACTCCTCGAAGGTCAGTGGGATCGCCTTGTGCCGGTTCGCCGGGCTCTTCAGCACCGGGAAGGTCGACTTCAACTGCGTCAACGGCACCACCCGTACGCCCTCGGTCGGCGCCGAGTTCATCGCCACGCCGGCCGCGCCGAAGCCGTGGTCCAGCAGGATCTGGGTGAACGCACCGCCGGCCGAGTGGCCGATGATGATCGGCGGCTCGGGAAGCGCCCGGATGGCCTCCTCGAAATGCGCGACGATCTGCGGCACGGTCACATTGATGACCGGAGTCGGGTCGGCGTTCAGCGACTCCACCTCGACCTCGAAGCCCGGGTAGGCCGGCGCGATCACCTGGTGGCCCTTCGCCTCGTAGTGCGTGATCCAGTTTTCCCAGCTGCGCGGGGTGACCCAGAATCCGTGCACCAGGACGATCGGCTTCATGCGTCGTACTCCTTCTCCAGGGCCGGCAGGTCTTCCGTCTGATCATTGGCGGCCGGGCGGCGTCCCCGAATCCCGTGCCACGCGTAGTCAGTCGTGCACCGCCCCGCGGAGCTGTCGGCGTGACCGCACGTCGAGCTTCCGGTAGACCTTGCGGAGGTGATAGTCCACCGTGCTGGCGCTCAGGTAGAGATGCGCCGCGATCTCCGCGTTCGTCCCGCCGTCGCGGGCGAGCCGCGCCACCGCGGCCTCCTGTGGGGTCAGTGTGGTGCCGGAGATCCCGGCGTTCCGGTCGGTCGGCAGCCCACCGAGCGCCTGCAGTTCGCTGCGGGCCCGGCCCGCGAACGCGTGCGCCTGCACCGAGTCGAACATCTCCAGGGCGGTGCCCAGAGCGGCCCGGGCGTCCCGCTTGCGGCGTTGCCGGCGCAGCCATTCGCCGTGCAGCAGGTGGGCCCGGGCCAGATCACCGAACGCCCGGGTCTGGGTCAGGTGCTCGATCGCGAGTCGGAAGTGGCCGGCGGCTTCGTCCGGCGCACTCAGTAGGGCACGCGACCGGGCCCGCAGCCCGAGCGCCCAGGGCGTGCCGCTGGCCGCGGTGGCGACGGCGAGGTCGGCGTACGCCCGTCGGGCGGTCTGCCGGTCCCCGGTTCGCATCGCGGCCTCGACCAGATCCGGCAGCACCCGGGCATACCAACCGGGCCGGCCCAGCTCGACCATGGCGCAAAGTTCGTCGCGGGCCGGGGCGTAGTCGGCATTGGCGAGGTCGAGCAGCGCCACGCTGAACCGGGTGATCGAGCGCATCGCGCCGACGCCCAGCATCTCGAAGACCGGTAGGGCGTCGAGCAGCGTTTTCCGCGTTCCCGCCGCGGCGCGCCAGACCACCAGCTCCGGGTGCCGCCAGACGAGTTCCTGGTCGGCGGTGATCCCGATCGCCCGGCGCAGGCGCTGCCCGGCCGCGTCGTGCCGGTCCGCCTCGGCCAGCCGGCCGTGCACCGCGGCCGACATCGCCGCCATGAAGTGCACCAGGTCGAGGCCGTGCAGTGCGCCGGTGCGCCGGGCCGCGTCCTCGGCGCGGCGCAGAAACTCGTGTTGGGAACGATCGTCCCAGAGCAGCGTGCAGTAGGTGACGCCGATCCCGATCCGGTTGAGCAGCTCGAGGTCCGTGCTGTCCGGCCCGGTGAGCGCGCCGATCGCCCGCCGCATGGCCGGTGCACCCTGCTCGAATCCGCCGGTGGTGAACGCCGCATAGCCGTCGAGCAGGAGCTCCGGCACGGCGGCCGGCCGGTTGCCGGCGAACCGCGCGGCGGCGGCCGGCAACGCATCCGTGGCCATTCGGGCGGCCAGATCCTCGGCGCCGATCGCATGCTCGACGGCTCGCAGGACCGCCGACCGCGCCTGGTCCTTCTCAGCTTCGCCGAACGCCTCGGCCGCCGCGAGGCAGATGGCCGGCGCCTCGGCGAGGGCGCCCGGCGCGCCCGTGGTGACCGCGGCGCCGGCCCGGGTCAACAATGCGGCGCCCCGCGCGGACCGGTCGAGCGCCTTCTCGTCCACCTCGTCGAGGACCCGCAGGGCCCGCGCCGGCGCACCGGCCTGCAGGGCCGCGGCCGCGGCCGCGACCTGCCGAGCGGCGCGGCGGGCCGGTTCCGGGGAGAGTTCGGCGGCCCGGGCCAGGAAGGTGGCCCGGGCCACGTGCCCACCGCGGGCGCCGGCCCGGTCGGCCCGTCGCTCCAACTCGCCGGCGACCTCCTCGTCCGGCCCGGCCGACGCGGCCGCGAGATGCCAGGCTCGCCCGTCGGCCTCGGCGACGCCGGTGGTGACCGATGCGAGCGCCCGGTGGGCCGCGCGCCGCTGCCCGGGTGTCGCTCCGGCGTAGACCGCGGACCGCACCAACGGATGCCGGAACTTTGTCGCGGGTGAACCGGTGATCAGGCGGTCGGCCTCGGCCGGCCCGGCGTCGGCCGGATCCGCGCCCAGCAGTCGCCCGGCCGCGGCGACCTGCGCGCCGGTGCCCCCGGCGTTCGCCGCGACCAGCAACAGCCAGGTCTGCGTCGCGGGCGGGTAGGCGGCGATCTGTGCACAGTAGTGTGCCTCGAGGCGGCTGCCGATCGGCACCGGCTCGGTGAGCGGGGTGCTGCCGGAGAGCTGGGCGGCAGTGAGTTCGCGTCCCAGATCGGTGAGGGCGAGCGGGTTTCCGCCGGTGGATCGGGCGATGTGCCCGGCCAGGCCCGGGTCGATCGCGGTGTCCACCACGTCGGTCAGCATCGCGACCGCGGCCGGGTGGGCCAGGCCGGTGACCTCCAGCACCGGCAACCCGGCGAGCAGATCGGGGTCATCGCCGGCCGGCCGCACACTGCTGGGCCGCAGACCGGTGGGCCGCAGACCGGCCGGCCGGACGCCGAAGAGCAGAACCAGGCCCTCGGCGTGCAGCCGGCGGGCGACGAAGGCGAGTGCCCGCAACGATTCCCGGTCGAGCCATTGGGCGTCGTCGACGACGCAGAGCCGGGGCGCGGCGGCCACCAGGGTCAGCGTGGCGAGGCTCACCAGGAAGAGGTCGGCGGGCGGGCCGTCGGCGAGGCCGCAGGCCACTTCCAGGGCCGCGCGCTGGGTGGCCGGCAGCCGGTCCCGCTCGGGCAGCAGCGGAACCAGGAGCCGGTGCAGTGCCGCGAACGGGAAGTCGGCCTCGGATTCGACGCCGCTGACCCACAATGCCGCGGGTGCGCGGCTCTCGGCGTACCGCAGCAGTGTGGTCTTGCCGACGCCGGCCTCGCCGCGCAGCACCAGGCTTGCACTTCGCCCCCCTCGCGTGCCGGTGGGCGATGTGCCGGCGACGAGAGCGTCGAGCGAGGCGCACTCCGCTTGGCGCCCGAAGAGCCGCATGGGCGGACTCTACCGAGGGGAGATGACGTTTCAGAGACCGGAAAGTCGTTGCCCCGCACGCACGACGGCCATCGCGTGGCGCTCGCCGGGGCGGCGGCCGAGGCGTTCGATCGGACCGCTTATTGAAATGGAGGCGATCACCCGCCCGGTGCGGTCGCGGATCGGCGCGGAGACGCTCGCCACTCCCGGCTCGCGCTCGGCGACGCTCTGCGCCCAACCGCGACGGCGGACCTCGGCGAGAGTGCGGCCGGTGAACTTGCAGCGCGGCAGCAGCGGCATGACCGCCTCGGGCGGCTCCCAGGCGAGCAGGATCTGGGCGGCCGAGCCGGCGGTCATCGGCAGCACCGAACCGACCGGCACGGTGTCCCGCAGGCCGCTGGCGCGCTCGGCGGCGGCGACGCAGATCCGTTCGTCGGCACGGCGTAGGTAGAGCTGAGCGCTCTCTCCGGTCGCGTCCCGCAGTGCGGTCAGCAGCGGCTCGGCGGCGGTCAGCAGCACGTCCGGTGCGGCGTTCGCCAGCTCGCCCAGACGGGGGCCGGGACGCCACCGGCCCTGGGTGTCCCGGACCAGCATCCGGTGAATCTCCAACGCCTGGGCCAGGCGATGTGCCGTCGCCCGCGGCAACTTTGTACGGTCGACGAGTTCCGCCAGACTGGCACCGTCGACACACGCCGCGAGGATGACAACCGCCTTGTCGAGAACGCCGACACCGCTCATACTGTGTCCCACAAGCCGAAACATACCTCCCAGACTTTAGGATGTCCAGATGGTGGGAGTCACTCCGACGCCAAGCTCCCGGAATCCCCGAACCTTGGCGGAGAAGGTATGGGACGCGCACGTGGTGCGCGCCGCCGAGGGTGAACCGGATCTGCTCTTCATCGACCTGCACCTCTTGCACGAGGTGACCAGCCCGCAGGCCTTCGACGGCCTGCGCGTTGCCGGGCGACAGGTGCGGCGCACCGATCTCACCCTTGCCACCGAGGATCACAACACCCCGACCGGGTATGCGGATCCTGCCTTCAATACGCGGCGCGGTGAGCTGCTCACCATCGCCGACACCGTGTCCCGCACGCAGATCGAGACCCTGCGGAAGAACTGCGCCGAGTTCGGTGTGCAGATCCGACCGCTTGGCGATGAGCAGCAGGGCATCGTGCACGTGATCGGCCCGCAGCTGGGGCTCACCCAGCCCGGCCTGACGATCGTCTGCGGCGACTCGCACACCGCCACCCACGGCGCGTTCGG
>DASWMR010000322.1:0-6836 GCA_036399635.1 Actinoplanes sp.
CGGTCGAGCGTCGGGCGACCGGCACCGCGGGCCGCGAGGTGGAGATCCTCGCGCGGGACGCGGCCGACGACCTTCTCGATCGCCTCGCGGCATCGCCTGCCCTGTACGACCTGACGATCAATCCGCTGTTGCTGACGATGATCGCCAACGTCCACCGGTTCCGCAGTTCGCTGCCCAGCAGCCGGGCCGACCTGTACGGCGAGGTGTGCCAGGTGATGCTCTGGCGGCGGCAGGAGGCCAAGCGGCTGGAGCTGCCGATCCCCGGAGCGAGCAAGGAGCGCCTACTGGCCTGGCTCGCGTTCGACATGATGCGCTCCGGCACCCGCGACATCGATCGCCGCGTGCTGCTGGACGGCATCCGGCCTCGGCTCAAGCGGGTGTCCGGGGAGATCACCCCCGAGGACTTCGTCAACGACGTCGGCTCGAACGGCCTGCTGGTGGAACGCGAACGGGACCTCTACGCGTTCGCCCACCTGACCTTCCAGGAGTTTCTTGCCGCCCGATACATCCAGGAGCACCGCCTTGAGCAGGTGCTGATCGATGCGGTGGACGACCCCTGGTGGCGCGAGACGACCCTGCTCTACCTGGCCGGCGCGGACGCCGACCCGATCGTGGAGGCAGCGCTGAAATCCGGCACGCCCACCGCCCTGTCGCTGGGCTTCGAGTGCGAGGAGATGGGCGCCGAGCTCGCACCGGAACTGCGGCAGCGCCTCGCCGAGGTGATGCGCAACGCCTTCGCGCCGGATGCCGCGCCGGAGAGCCGGCGCCTCGCCGCCGGCGTCCTCGCGAACCAGAACCTGCGGAACCTGGTGCTGACGCCGACGGGTACGCGCGTCTGCCCCGACCCGGTCAGTACCGAGCTCTACTGGCTCTTCCAGACGGACGCCCGGATGCCGTCGCCGGACGGAAACCCGCGGACCTCGCACGAGCCGGCCCGGGGCATGTGGAGCCGCGACGCCGTCGCCTTCGTCCGCTGGATCAACGGAATGAACAGCATGAACAGCAACCGCGCCCACCAGAGCGCCGGAATCCTCTACCGACTGCCGAGCCCCGACGAGCTCGACGCCCTGCTGTTGGCCGGCGGTTCCGCCGCGCAGATTCTGCGGTCCCGGGCCAAGCGGGTCTGGAGCATCCCGACCGGCGGCGGGATGCCGACGGTGTGGGAGACACCGGATCAGGAGCCCGCCAACGTCGTGCCGGCCGAGGCGCTACTCACCGCGATGGTCGCGGACCTGCACGAGTCGCAGGTGATGAACCGGTTGATGACCGTGACCGCGGGCGAGATGGCTGCGCGGCTGGCCCCGGACGCGGCGTCCGTCCTCGAGGCAGCCCAGGAGCTCGCCCGCGGCACCCTCGAGGCCCGCTCGGGACGGGACAGCGGTGGGCTGGTCAACTCCGACACCATGAATGTCCTGCGCCGTCAGCTCAAGAGCATGCGCGGGGCGGCCACCCTGCTGGAGAAGGCGCTGAACAACCTGCCCGTCATGTCGATGGATACCGCCGGGCGCATCGACCTCATTCTCGGCCAGCTCCCCGTCGACCGCGCCATCGAACTCCTCGTGGAGGCATCCTCCTTCGGCCGCGACATCGCCATCGTGCAGGAATGGAACCGCGATCTCGGGGTGGAGACCGTCCTGCCCGACGCCCGCGCGATCCGCGAACGGGTCCAGCACAGCCGGATACGCCTGCGGCACATCACCGACCCCGAGTTCATAGCCGGATCGACGCCGTCGTTGCTGGCAACGACACTCGGCCTGGACGGCGACGAGGCGACGTTCGCCCGCGACACGGAGGCGGCCTCGCAAAATCCGGCCGCACTGGGTGTCTCGCTGGGCCGGGCGGTGACCGCGGCACTGAAGGCGGAGCGGCCGGAGCAGGCGGACAATCGACGTGACGTCACGACCCTCGTGGCCGGCGCGCTCATCCACCTGTCCACCGCCGGCGTGCCGGCCCCCACCGAGGTCGATCTGGGCCGGGTCGCTCAGGTGGTGCGGCAGTTGGCCAACACCTCGGTCCGCCGCTTCTCCGCACCGGTTTGGGCCCATGCCGTGCTCGGTGGCCTTCAGGAGACCGCGGCGCCGGTGTTCGGCCGGCAGCGGCCACTCACCGCGGACGCCGCGACCGCCATCCGGGTGCCGGCCATCGTGCTGGCCGCCGAGGCCGCCACCGCCGGCGAGCCGGCGTTGGCCGCCGATCTTTTCCGGCTGGCTGCCGCCACCCTCCTGATGCGACGGCGCGCCGAGGGCACCGAGACGCTTGAGGGTCTCGTCCTGGCGATCACCTGAGGCGACTCAGCGGTGCGGCTTCCCGCGTCGGTGCCCGTCGGCACGCCGCCGAAGACCGCGTCCAGGCGCCGGGGTCGCTCGAGAAGGGAGCCGGCGGGGAAGACATCCGCGTGTTGAAGCCAAGGCTGGTCATGGTGTTCTCCAGGCCGCTACCAGGCCGGCGTACGGACCCGGCTCGTTGATCAGGTCCTCGTGCCGGCCGGCCTGCACCACCCGGCCCGATGAAACCCTCCACAGTCAGCCACCGCGACCAGGCTGCGCAGCGTAAGGATGTCGAGCACCTGTCCCATGCCGCGGACGCTAGCAACCAACTGATAAGAATTTGTTCCAGTGCGCAGGAATGCTCGGCGAAGCGAGGATCTGGTGAAGACGGACCACTACGACGGTTTCGCGGAGAGTTACGCGACGCAGAACGAGTCCAGCCTGGAGAACGCGTACTACGAGCGGCCGGCGATGATCGGCCTTGCCGGGGACGTCGCCGGTCGTCGAATCCTCGACGCTGGGTGCGGATCGGGTCCGTTGTCCGCGGCGCTGCGCGCAAAGGGCGCCATCGTGACCGGCTTCGATTCCAGCTCAGCGATGGTCGAGCTGGCTCGGCAGCGGCTGGGCGAGAACGCAGCATTGCACGTGGCCGACTTCAGCCAGCCACTTCCCTTCGCCGACGGTGCGTTCGACGACGTGGTCGCATCCCTCGTGCTGCACTACCTACCGGACTGGACTGAACCCCTGGCTGAGCTGCGCCGCGTCCTGCAGCGGGGCGGCCGCCTGATCCTGTCGGTGAACCACCCATTCATCTACAAGAGGGTAAATCCGAGTGGCGACTACTTCGCCGTCGCGCAGTGGTCGGAGGAGTACACGTTCAACGGCCAGCGCGCGACGCTGACGTACTGGCACCGGCCGCTACACGCCATGACAGCCGCGTTCACCGAAGCAGGTTTCCACCTGTCGGTCATCAGCGAGCCGCCCATCGCCCCCGACACACCACGCGACCTCCTACCACCCGACTTCGGCGACCGGACATCCTTCCTGAGCTTCATCTTCTTCGTGCTTGAAGCAAGCTGACCCACCCAGCGCTTGGATCGCAGCTCCGTATGCCGCTGGGTCCTCGAGATGTCGACTCGAAGGCAGCTCGACGCGCCGCCTGATTGCTCCGCTGGCGGCGGCCTCAGGAATCCGTCGGTGTCGGGGGGATGCGGATTACCCGGTCGTCGGTGGCGACCGGGGTACCGCGGCCGTCGCGGTTGCTCGTGGTCAGCCACAGGTAGCCGTCCGGGCCGAGCTTGACTGTCCGCAGCCGGCCGAACGTGCCCGACAGCTCGGCGACCGGGGTGCCGGCCCCGCCGTCGGCGGTCAGCGGCACCAGCCACAGCCGGGTGCCGCGCAGTGCGGCGGCGTACAGCGTGTCGCCGACGATGGCGGCGCCGCTCGGTGAGGCCTCCGCGGTCGACCACTGCACGAGGGGGTTGACGAACCGCGTGTCGGTGCTGATGCCCTCGACGGTCGGCCAGCCGTAGTTGCCGCCGGCCTCGATCCGGTTCACCTCGTCCCACGTGTTCTGCCCGAACTCGGTGGCGAACAAGCGGCCCGCCGAGTCCCAGGCGAGACCCTGCACGTTGCGGTGACCGAGGCTGTAGACCAGCGAACCGGCGAACGGGTTGTCGGCCGGGACGCTGCCGTCCGGCTCGATCCGCAGAATCTTGCCGTTGCGGCTCGCCTGGTTCTGCGCGTTCGCCGTGGTGCCGGCATCGCCGACCCCGGCGTAGAGCTTGCCGTCCGGGCCGAACTCGAGGCGCCCGCCGTTGTGGATGCTCGCCTTGGCCAGCCCGGTGACGATCGGCTCGACCGTCTCGGGGGCGCTGAGCTTGAACCGGACGATGCGGTTGTCACTGGCCGCGCTGAAGTACGCGTACAGATACTCGTCCTCGGCGTACGTCGGCGAGATGGCCAGGCCGAGCAGCCCACCCTCGCCGTCGGGCACGACGCCGGGCACTGTCGCAACCGTCACCGGTGCCGCGCCCGGGCTCACCCGCAGGATCTCCCCGGAGACGCGCTCGGCGACCAGGGCGCTGCCGTCGGGCAGGAAGGTGAGGCCCCAGGGCACCTCGAGCCCGGTGGCGACGACCTCCGGGCTGCTGAAGTCGAAGCTGGGGGTCGCGGCGGAGGCGGTCACGGCGGTAGCGGCCGCACCCACTCCGACAATGGCCGCGCAGACCGCGGCGGTAAGCACAGAACGCCTGTTCATGGGGCTTCCTCCCGGAGCTGATCCAGCGACAGAAGTCAATGTTACACGCCCGTTACCGAGGTCACCGCGCTCGTGGCGACCGCCTAGCTCTAGCGCGCGTCATTTCCGGGGATCGCCGTGGCTTTGTAGGGTGGCGGTGGAGTTTCGGCTTCTTGGACCGCTCGCCTTGACGGCGGGCGGCGTTGGGGGACGTGGAGACGGTGATGCAGATGGTCCTGCGGCCGGCTCGCGCCGACGAGGCCGGTGCGCTGAGCAGTCTGGCGCTGCGGTCCAAGGCGCAGTGGGGCTACGACATGCCGTTTCTGGACGCGTGCCGGCCGGCCCTGACGTTCGATCCCGGCGAGCTCGGAGCGCGCCGGGCAGTGCTGGCCGAGGACGACAGCGGCCAGGTTCTCGGCTTCTACACGCTGGAGGGCACGCCGCCGGTGGCGGAGCTCGCCAACCTGTGGATCGAGCCGGCGCACATGCGCCGCGGAGTCGGCCGTCGCCTGTGGGAACACGCGATGACCACCGCCGCGGCACTCGGCTGCACCGCGGTCACCATCGACGCGGATCCGTACGCCGAGGGTTTCTACCTGGCCATGCGGGCCGAGCGCATCGGTGCGGTTCCGTCGACCGCCGTCGCCGGCCGGTTACTGCCACAGTTGCGCTACCGGCTCGCGAATGATTTGCCGGCGTGATCGGTTTCGATCCATCATCGTGGTTGGACAACGGGGCCGGCAGGCCGCCATGCTGACGGGAGCGCCAACGGCAGTGCGTTCGATCGGTGAGGAAGACAGATGACCCCCTTTTCGGCTCAAATTCCTACTAAGGCCATCGATTATGCAGGTGATGTGACAGGGGTGCGGGCCATGAGCCGCTACGTGGTGATCGGCGCCGGGGCGGTCGGTGCCTCGATCGCCGCCGAGTTGCACCGGGCCGGCGTCGAGACGCTGCTGGTCGCCCGCGGCGCCCAGCTCGCCGCGCTGCGCGAGCGCGGCCTGACCTACGTGCGCCCGGACGGTGAGCACCAGCTGCGCATCCCGGTCGCCGGCGGACCCGACGAGGTCGAGCTGGCCGAGGACGACGTGCTGCTGCTGGCTACCAAGACCCCGGACACCGATGCAGCCGTACGGGAGTGGGCCTGGCGCCCGGTCAAGCGGGCCGACGGCGCGCTCGGCACCGCAGCGGCCGACCTGCCCGTGGTCACTTTGCAGAACGGGCTGGACAACGAGCGGACCGTGCTGCGCCGGTTCGCCCGGGTGATCGGCGGGGTGGTCTGGATCCCGGCCACCTTCGTGGTGCCCGGCGAGGTGGTGAACAACGCCGAGCCGGTGCCGGCGGTGCTCTTCCTCGGCCGTTACCCGGCCGGCACCCATGCGGTGACCGACGGCATCGCCGGCGACCTGCGCCGCGGCGGCTTCACCGTGCACGTGGTCGAGGACATCGTCGCGCACAAGGCCACGAAGCTACTCGGCAACCTGGCCAACGCGCTGGACGCGGTGTACCGGCGCAGCGAGTTGCGCGCCGCCGCGCTGAACCTGCTGCAGGACGAGGCGCGCGCGGTCTACCAGGCCGCGGGCATCGTGCCGGCAAATCCAGACCGAGGCGACTTCCGCTTGGTCGACATCCCCGGGCGTACGCGCGGAGGCAGCTCGACCTGGCAGAGCCTGGCCCGTGGGTCCAGCCCGGAGACCGACTTTCTGAACGGCGAGATCGCGCTGTTGGGGCGGCTGCACAGCGTACCGACACCGGCGAATGCCGCGATCCAGGCGCGGGTGCACCGGGCGGTGGCCGAGGGCACCGCGGCCGGCTCGCTGGACGACGCCGACCTCGCCGCGACCGTGCCCGGCCTGACCGGTGGGGTGACCGGCGTGCCGGTCCTGATCGACGTCGCCGAGCTGTACGGCCGGGTCGCCGAGCCGGCCCCGCCGGTGCTGCTCGACGTGCGCTGGGCGCTCGGCGACCCGGACGGCGAGAAGCACTATCGGGACGGTCACATCCCCGGCGCCGTCTACGCCGACCTGGACACCGAGCTGGCCGGCCCGGCCACGCCCGGCGCCGGCCGGCACCCGCTGCCGCCGATCGACCACCTGCAGGCCGCGGCCCGCCGGTGGGGCATCACCCGGGACTCCGGCGTCGTCGTCTACGACAACAGCGGCGGCCTGGCGGCGGCCCGCGCCTGGTGGCTGCTGCGCTGGGCGGGCGTGCCGGACGTGCGGATCCTCGACGGCGGGCTGGCCGCCTGGCGGGACGCCGGGCTCACCGAGGCGACCGGGCAGGCCCGGCCCCGCCCGGCGAGCGACATCGTGCTGCACGGCGGGCACCTG
>DASWMR010000323.1:0-6397 GCA_036399635.1 Actinoplanes sp.
ACCAGCCGGCGGCCTCCTTGAAGCCGACGGCGTGCGGACGCAGCACGCCCAGGGTCAGATCCAGGGCCAGCAGGGCGACGATCACGCCGATGGTCAGCGTCCAACCGAGCGCGGTGACCTCAAGCATGGGTCGATGTCCTCCGGGTCGTCAGTGGGCGGATTCAGATCAATCGTCCCCGGATATCCTGGGAGGCTCCTGAACTACGTACTCCGTCACCTGTTTACGCCACTTGGAACGAGCGTTTTGAGAGGCCCATCCAGAAGCCGTCGATCGCCTGCTCCGGCGCCTGCTCGGGATCGCCCGCCGCGCCCAGCGTCAGGAACATCGGCGCGAGATGCTCGACCGTCGGGTGCGCGTACGGCATGCCGGGGGCCCGGCTTCGGAAGTCGGCAAGCTCGTCGACCGCGCCGCGGGCGAGGGTCTCGGCCGCCCACGCGTCGAACTCGCGGGACCAACCCGGTGCCGGTGCGTCGGTCCGGAAGTCGCGCAGGAACGGCAGGCCGTGGGTGGTGAAGCCGGAGCCGACGATGAGTACCCCCTCGTCGCGTAGCGGGGCCAGCCGACGGCCGAGCTCGAGCAGCCGGTCCGGCTCCAGCGTCGGCAGCGACATCTGCAGGACCGGGACGTCGGCCTCGGGGAACATCACGGTCAGCGGCACGTACGCCCCGTGGTCGAGCCCGCGGCTGGTGCGCGCCACCCGCTCGTGGTCGGGCATCAGCTTCTCGATCCGGGCGGCCAGCTCGGGCGCGCCGGGCGCCGGGTAGCTCACCTCGTAGTAGCGGCGTGCGAAGCCGCCGAAGTCGTAGACCAGCGGGACCGGCTCGGTGGCGCCGAGCATCAGCGGCGCCGACTCCCAGTGTGCCGAGGCCATCAGGATCGCGGTGGGCCGCGGCAGGCCGGCCGTCAGCTCGGTGAGCTGGGCGACCCAGGCGGCGTCGTCGACCAACGGCGGGGCACCGTGGCTGAGGAACAGAGCGGGCATGCGGCTCATCGGAACTCCCTTGAAGTTTCAACAATCTGCCCGCTACGGTACGCCGAAGTATTTGCAGCGTCAACTAAGTCTTCTTCGATGTCACGTGTTGTAACGCAGAGGCAGGCTCTTCACCGTGCGTCATGACTCAGACACTAAGGACGAACGTGTGAAATCGGCTTCGCGGCCGACGCCTCGCCGGTACCGGCGGCTCGTAAATTTGCTGTGACCTGGTCCACATAGAACTGACGAAACCACTGCTCAGTAACGCTGCGGAGAATGCATTCTCGGCGTGGGCGGGACGCGCGGGAACTGAGTCCGCAAGGGACATTGCGCCGGACCTCGGGCACTGGCATGCTACGCGATGTTGCGCAGGGGAACGCTCACCGTAACGCGATCCGACGAGCCGTGGCAGTTACTCTGAGTGAAATAAGTCGGCGGCCCTTCCGGACGGCCGTGGGTCATCTTGTTCTTCTTGGTCGTCTTGTTCTTTGTGGTCATGTCGGCCGCCGTGAGAAGGGAGTACCGGCAGGTGCCGTCTGCCCCGCAGCTTCCCCTCGCGGATGACCTGTTCCTGACCGCGCACGACTCGGTCAAGGGCAAGTCGCTGCTCACCCCGACCATCCTCGGTCTCGGGCTGGCCGCCGCGCTGCTCGGCGAGCTGGTCCTGTGGCGCCGGGTGGACCTGGCGGACGGCAAGATCATCATCATCGACGACCAGGCGACCGGCGATCCGGCGGTGACCGCCGTACTCGACCAGTTGCTGCGCGAGGGGCACCACCGGGAGGTGCGCGACTGGATCGCGTACCTGGCCACCGGCATCGCTTCCGACCTGGTCGAACGCCGGCTCTCCCGGACCGGCCTGGTGCGGCGGCTGGAGAAACGCGGGCTGCTCGGCACCAAGGTGCTCTTCGTCCCCGCCGACCTGATGATCGCGGGCTGGCCGGCCACCCGGGTGCGCACAGATCTCGGCCGTGGCGACATGCTCGACATCCCCGATCTGATGTTGGCCGGCCTCATCCTCGCCACCGGCCTCGACCAGCACGTCTTCGCCACTCTGGACAGCCGCGGCCGCGACCACCTGTTCGACCAGCTCCGCCGACGGCTGCCGGCCATGTTGCAGGACCTGATCGGCAGTGCCGAGGCCGCGGTCGGCGAGGCAGTTATGGCCCGGCGCGCCTGACCCGCATCACCCCACCCCTCGACCCGATCCTGGAGACAAGCGTGTCTGCGACCACCACGAAACCCCCGCATCCGAGTGAGTTGTCCACCGCGCTGGCGCGCGACCGGCTCGGCGTCGCCGCCGTCGTCTTCTTCGTCATGTCCGCGGCCGCGCCGCTCACCGTGGTGGCCGGCGTGGTGCCCACCGGTCTCGCGGTGACCGGCCTGACCGGCATCTCCATCGCCTTCGTCGCGGTCGCCGTGGTGCTCGCCGTCTTCGCGGTCGGGTACGTCACGATGGCCCGGCACATCGCCAACGCCGGTGCCTTCTACGCGTACATCGCGCAGGGCCTCGGCCGCCCGATCGGGGTCGGCGCCTCGTGGGTCGCCCTGGTCGCGTACAACATGTTCCAGATCGCCGCGTACGGCGGGTTCGGCGCGATCGCGTCGCCGCTGTTCGCCGACTGGTTCGGCATCGACCTGCCATGGTGGATCCTGGCGCTGGTCGTCTGGGCGCTCACCGCGGTCCTCGGCGTCCTCGACGTCTCGGTCAACGGCAAGGTGCTGGGCACCCTGCTGGTCGCCGAGATCGTGCTGGTCGCCGTGTTCAGCTTCGCCGACCTCGGGTCGCCGAGTTTCGCGCCCTCCGCGGCGCCGCTCGACCCGGGCAGCCTGGTCGGCGCGGGCTCCGGCGCGCTGCTGGTGATGGCGGTCACCGGCTTCGTCGGCTTCGAGCAGTCGGTGGTGTTCAGTGAGGAGTCCCGCGACCCACGTCGCACCGTCGCCCGGGCAACCTACATCGCGATCGCGCTGATCGCCGTCCTGTACGGCTTCGCCGCCTGGGCGATGATCTCCGCGGCCGGCGGTGACGTGCTCGGCCGGGCCGCCGCCGAAGGCCCAGAGCTGTTCTTCAACGTCGCCGCCGACCGGCTCGGCAGCACCGCGCTGCACCTCGGGCACGCGCTGTTCCTGACCTCGCTGTTCGCCGCGATGATCTCGTTCCACAACATCATCGCCCGGTACACCTTCTCGCTGGGCCGCGAGGGCGTGCTGCCCCGCGCGTTCGGCCGTACGGTGCCCGGCACCGGCGCCCCGAAGAACGGCTCGCTGCTGCAGTCCGCGCTCGGGTTGATCGTCATCGTGGTCTACGCGGTGGCCGGCTGGGACCCGCTGGTCCAGCTCTTCTTCTGGGGTGGCACCGGCGGCGGCATCGGTGTGCTGCTGCTGATCACGCTCACCTCGATCGCCGTCCTGGGCTACTTCGCGAAGCACCCCGAGGGCGAGGACGCCTGGCACCGGATCGGCGCGCCGGTCCTCGGCACCGTCCTGCTGCTGGCCATGTCCTATCTGGCGATCAGCAACATCGCCACGCTCTTCGGCGTCGAGCCGGGCAGCCGGCCCACCTGGATGGTGCCGCTGGCGTTCGCGGTGGTCACCGTCGCCGGCGTGCTGTGGGCGCTGGTCCTGCGCAGCAGCCGGCCCCAGGTCTACGCCGGGATCGGGCTCGGCGCCCGCAGCAGCGGCATCGGCGGCAGCTTCTCGGCGGCCATCGCCGGTGATGTCGGTACCGGCGACACCCGCCCCGATCAGGAGAACTACCGATGACCTATCCCGACATCCGCCCGGCCCGCGAGGACGAGATCGCCGCGGTCGGCCAGCTGATCAGTTACTCGTTCAACGACCTGGCCGCCAACGCCTATCTGGTGCCGCCGCTCGACGACCGGATCCGGGTGATGGCCGACTTCTTCACCCTCTACACCGAACACGCGTTCAAGTACGGCCGGATCGACGTGATCGACCGCCCCGACGGCGAGGGCCTGGCGGCCGCCGCGGTCTGGTTCGACAACACCGCCGAGGCACCCGCACCCGAGCGGTACGAGGCGCGGCTGGGCAAGCTGGCAGGGGAGTATCTGGATCGCTTCGTGGCGCTGGACGAGCTGTTCGACAAGCACCACCCGGCCGACCCGCACTGGCACCTGGCGTTCCTGGCGGTCCACCCCGACCACCAGGCACATGGCCTGGGCAGCACGTTGATGGCGCACACCCACGCCGAGCTGGACACCGACGGCGTGCCGGCCTACCTGGAGGCGACCAACGAGAAGAACGTCCGCCTCTACCGCCGACACGGCTACGCCGACATGGATCCCTTCGAGATGCTGCTCCCGGACGAAACGCCGTTCTTCCGCATGTGGCGGGCAACCTGACGGCGGTGGGGTTGGGCGTTACCACTTACGCAGGTCGCCGGGGTGGGGTGAGCGGTTTGGACGCGCCAGCGGCCAGCTCACCCCGCGCCGGCCCTCGGCGTGAGCGGCGGTCTGCACCACCCACCCCGCTACGACCGGCTGATCTTGATCTCTTTGGAATTTGATCATTGGCTGGAGGGTCAGCCGGCGGAGAGGTTCAACTCGAAGCTGTAGCGGCTGGCCCGGTAGAGGTGGCTGCCGTATTCGAGGGCCCGGCCGCCCGCGTTCCACGCCGTCCTCGTCATCGTCAACAACGAGGCGCCGCGCTTCTCGTCAAGGGTGCGGGCCTCGGCGGCTGTTGCGGTGCGGGCGCCGATGATCTGGGTGGCTATCCGGGGGACGTGGCCGGCTCGGCGCAGCAGCTCGTAGAGGCCGTGTTCGGCCAGGTCGTCCTGGGTCAGGCGGAGGATGTCGACCGGGATGGCGTTGTGCATCAGGGCCAGCGGCTCGCCGGCTGCGTAGCGGAGTCGCTCGAGCCAGGTGACCTCGGTGCCGGGCGGGACTTCCAGCGCGGCCGCGATCGCATCGGAGGCCTCGACCACCCGCAGGTCCAGCACCTCGGTGCGGGGTGCGCGGTCGCCCGCGATCAGGTCGTCGTAGAGGCTGGATAGCTCCAGCGGGCGGCGGACCTTCGGGTGCACCACCTGGGTGCCGACGCCGCGCTTGCGCACCAGCATGCCGCGTTCCACCAGGTACTGGATGGCCCGTCTGGTGGTCGGGCGCGAGACCCCGAGGCGTTCGGCCAGGTCCACCTCGTTCTCGATGCGGGCGCCCACGCCGATCTCGCCCTGCTCGATCAGCTCCTGTAGGCGGGTGGCCACCTGGTAGTACAGCGGCACCGGGCTGTTGCGGTCCACTTCGACCGGTCGCACCGGAATGCGTGGCGCGGATGTGGTCACGGCACCCCCTCAGTCTGATCTAGAGCTCAGAGTTTGTCAGGACAAAGTATTGACGTGGAAGCCCTCACGTTATTACATCGAAACGAGCCAACCTAGCGTCGCCGGACGACTACCGACGGCACACAGCCTCAATTCACCGCGCCGTAACCAGCACGGCATCGGCATGCCCTGACGCGTGCCCGGATCTTTCCTTCGAAAAGAACTCCTGCGAAGAGGGGTAGGCGTATGCCCGCCGACGAGGTGCTGACGATGGGACGCATCGGCGTTGACCTGTATCCACAGCAGATCGGGGTGTCACTGCGCGAGGTGCGGACGTTCGCCAAGTTCCTCGGTGGCAGCGCGACGAACGTCGCAGTCGCGGCGGCGCGGTACGGGCGGCGGGCGGCGGTGATCACCCGGACCGGGGACGATCCGTTCGGCGCTTTCCTGCACGACGCGCTGCGCGGGTTCGGGGTCGACGACCGGTTCGTCACGGCGGTGCCCGCGTTGCCGACGCCGGTGACGTTCTGCGAGATCTTCCCGCCGGACGACTTCCCGCTCTACTTCTACCGCAATCCGAAGGCGCCCGACCTGGAAATCTACGAGTCAGAGTTGGACCTCGACGCGATCCGCGACGCCGGCATCTTCTGGATCACCGGGACCGGGTTGTCGCAGGAGCCCTCGCGCTCGGCGACGCTGGCCGCGCTGAAGGCCCGGAACAAGGGCGGCATCACCGTTTTCGACCTCGACTACCGGCCGATGTTCTGGGAGTCGCGAGCGGCGGCCCGCAGCTGGTATGCCGAGGCGCTGCCGTACGCGACGGTCGCCGTCGGCAACCTCGACGAGGCGGAGACCGCGGTGGGTGCGCGCAAGCCGGCCGAGGCGGCGGCCGCCCTGCACGACGCGGGTGTCGAGCTCGCGGTGATCAAGCAGGGGCCGGCCGGCGTGCTGGCCTCGCAGGTCGACGCGGACGTGCAGGTGCCGCCGGTGCCGGTCACCCAGAAGACGTCCGCGGCCCGGATCGCCTCCAGGTCCAGGTCGGCTTCGGTGATCTGCAGGTCGGGGGCCTTCGGGAAGCGGTAGAAATACAGCGGGAAGTCGTCCGGCGGGAAGATCTCGCAGAAGGTCACCGGGGTGGGCAGCG
>DASWMR010000324.1:0-3109 GCA_036399635.1 Actinoplanes sp.
GCCCTCGTCGCCGCCGCCCTGCTCACGGCCCCCCTCGTCGCCGCCGCCCTCGCCGCCGCCGCCCTCGCCGCCGCCCTGCTCACGGCCGCCCTCGTCACGGCCGCCCTCGTCGCCGCTGCCCTGGGCGGTTTTGTCCGGTGCGGGCGGGCGTGCGGCCTGTTGGCGAACGTCGCGGTTGAGCGCCGTCAGCACCTTGATGGCCGCGGCGATCTCGTCCGGGCTGCATTCCCCGGCCATCGGCGCGAGGCGCCGCAGTTCCTCGTCCCGGAGCCGGTCGAACAGTGCGGCACCAGCATCGGTCAGGGCAATCAGAACCGACCGGCGGTGTGCCGGATTCGCCCGGACCTCGACATAGCCGAGTCCGACCAGGTCGTTGACGTGCCGCTGCACCCCTTGCCGGGCCAGGTCCAGCCGTTCGCCAATGGCCGGCGCGGTCGCCGGCCCAAGCTCGGCGAGCACTTCCAGAACCGCGCGCATCCCAACGGTGAGACCAAACGGCGCCAGCGTGACCTCGAGAACCCGCACCGAGTCGAGGACCAGCGGCCGAACCTGCCGGACGACCCGATACAGCGCGAGCCCTCGCCCTTCGAACATGACAACAATGATGTCATATGGTGCTCGTCCACAGCAGATTCCGGTGTCCCTAACTTGTCGTACGTATGTTCTAAAGTGACCGCATGCTTGAGATGGTCGAGGAGTTGGCTGGCGAAACGGTGAAGGCCGCCTCGGTGCAGCTTTGGCCATTGATCGACAGGGATGTGACCCGTAGCTTGCAAGCGGTCCATCGGTGGGAGCAGTCCCTCGCCGTGCTCAAGGCACGGTTGGCGGGCGAGGCCGCAGTCCGCGGCATCCCGGCGACCGAGGGCCACCGCTCGCTGACCGGTTGGCTGCAGAGCCGGTTGCGGGTGGATCAGCATGTCGCCCGCCAGTTGACCGTGTTGGCCGACGCGCTGCGTCGACGCCCAGCCGTGGAACAGGCTGTGCTCGACGGTTTGCTCGACATACGCCAGGCCATGGAGATCGCCACCGCAGTAAACAGCATCCCAGACACCCTCAACGCCATAGCCGACGACGCTAGCCCCACCACCGACCCCAACACGTCGCCCACCAGCAGCCCCACCACATCGCCCACCAGCAGCCCCACCACCGACCCCAACACATCACCCACCAGCAGCCCCACCGCCGACATCGATGCTTCGCTCAGCGCCGGCTCGGCCGCCGATCCGACCGGCAACGGCGACGCGGATCCGGTCGGCCCCGACGAGCCTGGCTATGCCGGCATGCCGGACGGCACTCGGATCGCGGACGACGCCGAGGCGATGCTGATCGGTATGGCGCACCAGTTCACCGCCCGCGGCATGCGCAAGCTCGGTGAGCGGATCCTCGCCCACGTCGCCCCGGAGATGGCCGACCGCGCCGACGAGGCGGCCCTGCGCCGGCAAGAGGCCCGAGCACAGGCGAAACGGTCGTTCACCCTGCACCAGCCGCTCGACGGCATGGTCCGCATTTCCGGCAGCCTCGACGTCGAAGCGGCCGCGATCGTGCAGGCCGCTTTGCAACCGCTGTGCGTGCCCTCGCCCGGTGACGACCGCTCCCCCGCCCAGAAGCGCGCGGACGCCCTGGTCGAGGTCTGCAAACTCGCGTCGCGCACCGGCGATCTGCCCGACCACGGCGGTGAGCCACCTCAGGTGGCCGTGACGATCCGCCACGAGGCGTTGGTTCGCCGGCTGGGTGCGGCTGTGCTGGACAACGGCGAACGCCTGTCCGCAGCGGCCGCACGCCGGATGGCGTGCGACGCCCGCATCCTGCCAATCGTGCTCGGCGGCGCCGGCCAGGTCCTCGACGCGGGCCGCAGCCGCAGACTGGCCTCCGGCCCCCTGCGACGGGCGCTGGTCACCCGGGACCGTGGCTGCACTTTCCCCGCCTGCGACCGACCGTCACGGTGGTGCGACGCGCACCACCTGCGCCAATGGGCGAACGGCGGCCCGACCGACCTGGACAACTTGACCCTGCTGTGCCGCCACCATCACCGCATCCTCCACGACCCAGCAGCCGGTTGGCGTGTTCGCCTCGGCAGCGACGGCATCCCCGAGTTCATCCCACCACCGTGGATAGACATTTTGCAGCGCCCCCAACGCAACCTGTACCACCCCCGAACGTAGGCCGACCCACACCCCGCGAGCCCTCACGCCCAGTCCGCCGAGCAACCAGCATCTGCGCGGGCATCCGCGACCGCCCGCGAGGCCCTGACCTCCTTCTTGATCTGCTCTCCGACCCACAGGAGCTGTATCGGCAGGCGAGCAAGCGCGCCCGCCGCAAATGGATCAAGCCTTCTCCGCGAAGCACTACCTCGGCGACGGCGGCGGCGACGGCGGCGACGGCGGCGGCGGCGGCGGCGATCCATATGGCGCGGCGGCCGACGAGCTGGCCGACCTCCTATCTCCGCTGGTCAAGCAGGCCAGAACGAAAGCGGCACCGCCCTGGTGGGCAGTGCCGCTTTGGGTTCAAGTAAGAACCCTCTCGTGGAGGTGCCGGGAATCGAACCCGGGTCCTTCGTTGCTTTGTCAGGGCTTCTCCGAGCGCAGCTCACTTTGCCTCTACTCGGCCCTCCGGCTCATGTGAGCAAGTCCGGATGGCGGGCCCAGTCGCTGATTAATCTCGCCGTGCGGCCCCCGCGACCGGGACCGGTTGGCCAACCTTCTAGCTGATGCCGGAATCTAGGACGAAGGTGTTCCTAGCCCGACAGAGTCGCTACTTGCCTCAGGCGGCGAGTGCGAACTCAGCGCGATTGGAATCGGCGCTTATAAATTTCCGACGATCGATTCTCGAGACGACGTCGGCTTCCTCGGCTCGCTTCCCCTGTCTCCACGTACGAAGTCGAAACCAGTCACCCCCCAGTTGTGTACCCGCCAACTCTAACGCGTCCGGCCCCGGACTTCAGTCCGGTATCAGCTCACCCGGCACGGCGCGCCGTCGACGGTGCAGCTGGTGGGCTGGATCCGGCCTCTGACCTGCTTCGACGCCTCGAAGCCGGTCATCGCCTGGGCGCCCGGGGCGAGGGGGCCGCCGGTCAGGACGAAGGTGTCGCCGTCGCGGGTGAGCTTGGCGT
>DASWMR010000325.1:0-3265 GCA_036399635.1 Actinoplanes sp.
AGCCGGCTGTCCGACGAGCGCGATCTGCCGGTGGCCCTCGCGGTGCTGATGACCGTGGGCGGAACACCCTCGATCTATGCCGGCGACGAGCAGGCCTATCGCGGGGAGAAGCAGGACCGGGCGGGCGGGGACGACGCGGTCCGGCCGGCCTTTCCGGCGACGCCGGGCGAACTGGCCCCGTACGGCTGGGCCGTCTATCGCCTGCACCAGGAGTTGATCGGTCTTCGGCGGCGGCACACGTGGCTGGCCAACGCCCGGGTGCGCCAGCTGCATCTGACCAACGAGCAGTTCGTCTACGAGACCACCGACGGGACGGACACCCTCGTGGTTGCCCTCAACGTCGCCGATGCGGTTGTCGACGTGCCCGTCGCGTACGGAAAAGGTGTGCTCTGGGGGGAAGCAAAGCTGAAGCGCGGTGGCTCAGCTGAAGCCACCGCGCAGCTCGCGCCTCATTCCGGCGCCGTGCTGGAGCGTTAGCTCAGCGCGGCGCCGGGGGCGTCGGTTAGTACCAATACTTGCGTCCACCGATCGGACGGCCGACCGCCCCCAGGATCCAGAGCACTGCACCGATGATCAGCAGGATGATGCCGATCGTGTACAGGATCGAGATGTGCGCGAAGATGCCGATAAGCAGCAGGATGAGACCCAGAACCAACATGTGAGAGCTCCTTTGAAGCGGGGGGATGGTGCCGCGGACCAGTGATACCCATCGCTCGGAATCGGCAATCCTCCTCGATCGTGACGAGTGACAAACCGCGCGAACGCTTAGCGCGGACCCCCGGCGGGTAGCGTCGCCGGCGTGGAGGGGCCCTCGTTCGTGCTGCATGACCACCGCAAGCCGCGGCCGCACTTCGATCTTCGGCTCGAGGAGGACGGGGTGCTGCGGTCCTGGGCGGTGCCGCGCGGGCTGCCGACCGAGCCGGGGCGCAACCGGCTGGCGATTGCGGTGCCCGATCACGCGCTCGACCACCTGACCTACACCGATCCGGACAAGTCGATCGCGGATATCGGCTGGTGGGAGCTTCAGGACCGGAACGACAAGCGGACCGTCTTCACCCTGCACGGGCGGACCGGGTCGCACCGGTACGCGCTGATTCACACCGACGGGGACAATTGGCTGCTCCTTCGCACCAAGGATCAGCCGTAGAAGTGACTCCGCCCGCTTCCGCGGAGCGCGTCCGGCTACCGTGATAGCGATGCCTCCCAACGCCGACCTACCCGGATTCCTGCACGGAGTCGCCCCGATCCTCGATCGGTGGGGCTACCTCGCCGTCGGCGCGCTGATCGGCGTCGAGAGCTTCGGCGTCCCTGCGCCCGGGCAGACGATCATGGTGGCGGCGGCGATCTATGCCGGCGCGGGCCGGCTGAACATCGTCGGGGTGGCCGCGATCGCCTTCGTGGCGGCCGTGCTCGGCGACAACGTCGGCTACTGGATCGGGGTGCGTGGCGGGCGCAAGGCGGTGCACCGCTGGGGCAGGTACGTCTTCCTCACTCCCGAACGACTGGCACGCGCCGAGGCCTTCTTCGCCCGCCGGGGCGGCCGGATCGTCGTGGTGGCCCGCTTCATCGACGGCCTGCGCCAGTTCAACGGCGTGATCGCCGGCATCACCGCGATGCCCTGGCGCACCTTCCTGATCTTCAACGCGATCGGCGCGGCGCTCTGGGTGGGCTGGTGGACCACTGTCGCGTACCTGCTGGGCACCCATCTGATCGAGATCATCGACCACGTACACAAGTACAAGTGGTGGGCTATCTCACTGACAGTGATCGCCGTCGGTGCGTACATCGCGCTGCATGTCCGACATATCAAACGCCGCCGCGCCCGGGCGTCTGTCACGCCGGCCGTCGAGGAACCCACCGCCTGACGCCGATAATGGACGGATGAGCGACCGGGTCGACGTATTGATCATCGGAGCCGGGCTGTCCGGTGTCGGCGCGGCCTACCGACTGCAGACCGAGTGCCCGCGGCGGAGCTTCCTGATTCTCGAGGGACGCGATTCGATCGGCGGCACCTGGGACCTGTTCCGCTATCCCGGGGTGCGTTCGGACTCCGACATGTTCACCCTGGGCTACCCGTTCCGCATGTGGCGCAGCCCGCAAGCGATCGCCACCGGCCGTACGGTCCTGCAGTACGTGCGGGACACCGCGGCCCGGTTCGGCATCGACCGGCGGGTCCGGTTCGGCCGGCGGGTGGTTTCGGCGAGCTGGTCGAGCGCGTACGCCACCTGGACCGTTCGCACGTCGGCCGGCGAGGAGTACGTCTCTTCGTTCCTCTACCTGTGCACCGGCTACTACCGCTACTCGGCGGGCTTCGAGCCCGACTTCCCGGGCCGTGACGACTACGCCGGCCGGGTCGTGCACCCGCAGCACTGGCCGGCGGATCTGGACTACGCGGGCAAACGGGTGGTCGTGATCGGCAGCGGGGCGACCGCGGTGACGCTCGTGCCCGCGATGGCCGAGTCGGCGGCGCACGTGACGATGCTCCAGCGCTCCCCGTCGTACGTGATCTCGCTGCGCAACGGCGGGCCGGCCGCCGTCGGCCCGCTGCGCGCCCGGCTGGTCCGCGCCCGCAATGTGCTCGGCACCAGCCTGTTGTACCAGGCGTCCCGCCGGTGGCCGGCGATCGCGGCCCGGGTCCTGCGCGGCCGGGTGGCCCGCGAGCTCCCCGCTGAGGTGCCGGTCGATCCGCACTTCACCCCGGCCTACGCGCCGTGGGACCAGCGGCTCTGCGTCGTGCCGGACGGCGACCTGTTCGCGTCGATGCGCGCGGGCCGGGCGTCGGTGGTCACTCAGACGATCGAGACCTTCACCGAGAAGGGTCTGCGGCTGACCGACGGCACCGAGATCGCGGCCGACGTCGTGATCACCGCGACCGGGCTGTCGATGGTGGCGTTCGGCGAGATCGCTATCGACCGGGACGGCACCGCCGTCGAGGCCAGCCGACTGCACGTCTACAAGGGCATGATGTTCGCCGGCGTGCCCAACCTGGCCTGGTGCGTCGGCTACATCAACGCGTCCTGGACGCTGCGGGCCGACCTCACCTCCCGGTACGTCTGCCGGCTGCTCAACTACATGGACAGGCACGACATCGATGTCATCACCCCGGTGCGACCACCCGGCGAGCCCGATATCGACGCGCCCCTGATGGCCCTCAGCTCGGGCTACGTGCGGCGGGCCGCGGGCGTGCTGCCCCGGCAGGGTGCGCGGGCGCCGTGGCGGAGCCGGAACAACTACCTCACCGACCTGCCGGCGATGCGCCTCGGCC
>DASWMR010000326.1:0-24623 GCA_036399635.1 Actinoplanes sp.
CATCCCGCTGGCCGAGCTGGGCCGGCCGCGGGTCGATGTGACGATCCGGATCAGCGGCTTCTTCCGTGACGCCTTCCCGCACGTGGTGCTGATGCTCGACGACGCGGTGCGCCTCGTGGCTGACCTGGACGAGGACGACGCCGACAACTTCGTGCACGCTCACGTGCGTACCGACCTGGCGGCCCATGGGGACGCGCGGCGCGCGACAATGCGGGTCTTCGGATCCAAGCCCGGGGCGTACGGCGCGGGCATCCTGCCGCTGATCGACAGCCGCAACTGGCGTGGGGACGCCGACCTGGCCGAGGTGTACGCGGTGTGGGGCGGCTTCGCCTACGGGCGCGGGCTGGACGGGGTCGAGGCGCGCGGGGACATGGAGACCGCGTACAAGCGGATCGAGGTCGCGGCGAAGAACATCGACACTCGCGAGCACGACATCGCCGACTCCGACGACTACTTCCAGTACCACGGCGGCATGATCGCCACGGTGCGGGCGCTGACCGGGCGGGCGCCGGCGGCGTACATCGGTGACTCGACCAACCCGGACGCCACCAAGACCCGCAGTCTCACCGAGGAGACCGCCCGGATCTTCCGGGCCCGGGTGGTGAACCCGCGCTGGATCGCCGCGATGCGACGGCACGGCTACAAGGGCGCGTTCGAGCTGGCCGCGACGGTCGACTACCTGTTCGGCTTCGACGCCACCGCCGGCGTGGTGACCGACTGGATGTACGAGCAGCTGGCCGCGTCGTACGTGCTGGACCCGGAGAACCAGAAGTTCCTCAACCAGTCGAACCCGTGGGCGCTGCACAGCATCACCGAGCGGCTGCTGGAGGCGGCCGAGCGCAAGCTGTGGGCGGCCCCGCAGTCGGCGACCCTGGACGCGTTGCGCGAGGTCTACCTGGCCACCGAGGGCGACCTGGAGGACTCCGGCACCTAGTCGGGCAGGATCGGCACTGACGGGCCCAGCTCGCGGCCCAGCGTGGCGGCGCGGGTCAGCAGTTTCGAGCCGAAGCGGTCGCGCACCGCGTCGACCGCGGTGTCGAGCGAGTCGTCGGCCAGCTCGTCGAAGAGCGACGGCTGCACGGCGCCGTCGCCGTCGAGGTTGCTGACCGCGACGCCGACCAGGGTCAGCCCGCGGGTCTCGATCAGCGGTCGGGCCTCGGTCAGCAGCGCCCGCGCGGTCGCCAGGATCGCCCGGGTCTGCATGGTCGCCTTGAGCAGGCTGCGCGAGCGGGTGGCCCGGCTGAAGTCGTCGAAGCGCAGCCGCACGGTCACCGTGCGGCCGGCCCGGTGTGCCCCACGCATCCGCCGGGTCACCCGGTCGACCAGTGCGGCAAGGGTCGCGTCGATCTCGGTGAACGGGCGGGGGCGGCGGCCCAGCGCGCACTGCGCGCCGATCGAGCCGCGCCGGTGGCCGACCCGGACCCGGCGCGGGTCGCGGTTGTGCGCGAGCGCGTGCAGGTGCCGGCCGGCGCCCGCGCCCAGCAGGCTGACCAGCGCGGCCTCGCCGACCCGGGCGACGTGCCCGACCGTGCGAATCTGGTGGTCGCGCAGCTTGGCCGAGGTGACCGGGCCGACGCCCCAGAGCCGCTCGACCGGCAGCGGGTGCAGGAACGCCAGCTCGCCGCCGGCCGGCACCTCGAGCAGCCCGTCCGGCTTGCCGACGGCGCTCGCGACCTTGGCCAGGAACTTGGTGCCGGCCAGCCCGACGGTGATCGGCAGACCGACCCGCTCGCGGACCTCGGCACGCAGCACCTCGGCGATCCGCCGCGGCGTCCCGCTGATCTTCCGCAGCCCGCTGACGTCGAGGAACGCCTCGTCGATCGAGATGCCCTCGACGATCGGCGTCGTCGCCCGGAAGATCTCGAAGACCGCCTTGCTCGCCGCCGAGTAGGCGGACATCCGCGGCGGCACGACCACCGCGGCGGGGCAGAGCGCCCGGGCCTGGTGCACGCCCATCGGAGTGCGCACGCCACAAGCCTTCGCCTCGTAGCTCGCCGCCAGGACGACGCCGCCGCCGACCAGCACCGGTCGACCGCGTAGGGCCGGGTCGTCGCGCTGCTCGACGGACGCGTAGAAGGCGTCGAGGTCGGCATGCAGGATGGTCACGCCGCACACTATAGAACACATGTTCGAAGATGGAGCGGCCTCCCGGCCGCCGAATAGTTTCCCGGTAAGGGGGCGACGTGAGTCGCATACTGTTTTGACAATGACTCGGGTGACCCGTGCGCCATTTGTGGTGACGAATGGATGACGCCATTGCTGCATTGCTCCGACAGCGTGGATTCGTTCTGCTTGCCAGTTTCTTGGCGAGGCGTTTCGGGGCTGGGATGGGTGCTGGCGGATAATCCGAAGGTCTCTCGGATAATCGAGACCGGGGAGTGCGCGAACATGACGAAGCCGACTTTAGGTGCAAGACCTCTCACCACGCGCAACGGGACGCTTGCTGCTAGTCACCGAAGCACGCTCGAAGGAGCGTGCTTTGCGCAGTTTAAGCCAGTAAAGTGCGGTATGAGGCTCGGGGCAATCTCACGCGTGTGACACCGGCTGCGCCGATCCTCAGCGGGCCGTTATTCATTCGATGCGTCAAATCATTCCGGCGGCCGAGTTCGGGACTACTTTTTAGTCCGCAGCACCTGAATGCCCCTCATGCACGACGCTTGCGGGGAGTTGTCGTCCATTGGGGTGACCAGACGTGCAACGCCATGCCCATGAGGCCCGAGTGGTTTATTGCGCACGTCTGTCATCTCCAGTCGCCCACAAGGAGACACCGCGACATGAGCAACGCCACGGCCGACCCTGGGCCAGGGCACCCGGGCAGCGCAAGGACGGCCGCCGCGGTGCTCCAGGGCGATCCCACCCCCGGCGAGCCCGGCCCTTCGACTCAACCCCAGGCGATCGTCAGCCGCTCGCCCGGCCGGCTCGCCTGGCTGCGTCTGCGGCGCGACCGCACCGCCTTCGGCAGCGCGACCATCCTGCTGGTGGCCATGGTCGTCGGCCTCAGCGCTCCGCTGATCCAGCGGGTCACCGGCGTCGGCCCGACCGACCAGTTCACCAGCCTTCTCACCGACTTCGGCGCGCTGCCGATCGGCTATCTCGGCGGTATCAGCGGCGACCACCCGCTCGGTATCGAGCCCGGCCTTGGTCGCGACATCCTCATGCAGCTGGTCTACGGCCTGCGGACGTCGCTGTTCATCGCCTTGGCCGCCGCCGCGATCTCGACGGTGGTGGGCGTGCTCATCGGGGTGGCCGCCGGGTACGCCCGAGGCTGGCTGGACAGCGCATTCACCTGGTTCATCGACCTCGCGCTGGCCTTCCCCTTCCTGATCTTCGCGCTGGCGGCGATCCCGGTCGTCGAGAACCGCTTCTTCTCCGCGCGCGACGAGATCCCGGCCAGCTTCCGGGTCGGGATGATCATCGGGACCTTCGCGATCTTCAACTGGACCAACACCGCGCGTCTCGTCCGCGGCCAGGTCATCTCGTTGCGCGAGCGGGAGTTCGTCGAGGCGGCCCGGGCGTCCGGTGCCGGCACCGCGCACATCCTGCTGCGCCAGCTGCTGCCGAACATCTGGGCGCCGATCCTGGTCACCGTCTCGCTGAACGTGCCGGGGTTCATCACCGCCGAAGCGGCGCTCGCCTTCGTGGGCATCGGCGTCACCGAGCCCACCCCGGACCTCGGTCGGATGATCTTCAACAGCATCGAGTACATCTCCACCGATCCGATGTACACGTTCGTGCCCGGCGTGACGATCTTCTGCCTGGTGCTCGCGTTCAACCTGTTCGGCGACGCATTGCGCGATGCGCTCGACCCGAAATCGTCGCGGTAAGTCGTGACCGACCGGCTTGGCGACCAGGCGGCGCCGATTCAGCTTTCCTCCACGAGAGGTCTGGGATAGATGTCCCCATTTGGGAATAGGAGAGGAACAACCGTGCGGTTGAAGATAGGTGCACTGGCGGCCGGCGCCTTGTCCGTCGCGCTGGTCGCGTCCGGCTGCAGCAAGACGGAGAACGACAGCAGCAACGAGGACGAGAAGGCCACCGTCCAGGCGGGCGCGATCTCATACGACGCGAACGACAACAAGGGGCCGGCGCCCGCAGTCGAGGGCGCGGCCAAGGGCGGCAACCTCGGCGTCTTCCTGCCGGACGGCTTCGAGCACCTCGACCCTGCCCGCAGCGTCATCAACGTGGAGACGCTCACCAACCAGATGATCGCGCGGCCGCTGAACGGCTACCGCGAGGACGGCAAGGGCAACCTCAAGGTCGTCGGTGACCTCGCGGAGAATCCCGGCACCGACGTGAACAAGGACTGCAAGGTCTGGGAGTTCAAGATCCGGCAGGGCGTGAAATTCGAGGACGGCAGCCCGATCACCGCGAACGACGTCGCGTACGGCGTGGCCCGGGCCTTCTCTCCGGACCTGGCCGAAGGCCCGCACTACCTGCAACAGTGGCTTGCGGGCACCGACTACAACGCCAGCTACAAGGGCCCGTACAACGGCGGCGCCGAGGTGCCGCCCGGCGTGACCGTGCCGGATGCCCAGACCATCCGGTTCACCTTTCCCGAGCCGCACTGCGACATGCCGTACGCGGCGACGCAGTCGACAAGCGTGCCGGTGCCGAAGGCCAAGGACACCAAGACCGAGTACGACCGGAAGCCCTTCTCCTCCGGCCCATACAAGATCAAGAAGTACGCGCTCGGCAACTCTCTGGTCCTGGAGCGCAACCCGCACTGGGACCCGGCCACCGACCCGCTGCGGACGGCGTACCCGGACAGCATCACGTTCGACTTCACGCTGGCGGCCGACCAGATCGCCGAGCGCCTGATAGCGAACGCACCGGCCGATCAGTCGTACCTCTCCTGGGTGCTTGTGCCGGCCGCCCAGCTGCAGAAGACCACGATGGCCGGCGTCAAGGAACGCGTCGTCAGCGGTCCGACCACGTTCGTGTGGTACTTCTACCTCAACAACCAGCGGATCAAGGACCTCAACGTCCGCCGGGCACTGAACTACGCGATCGACAAGGACGCCGTTCTGAAGGCGATCGGCGGCTCGGCGGCCGGCACCCCGGCCACCACGCTGCTGTCGCCGACCGTCGCCGGCTTCACCAAGTACGACGTGTTCAACGCGCCGGCCACCGGTGACAAGGCCAAGGCCAAAGAGTTGCTCGGCAGCACCCCGCCGCCGCCGCTGGTCCTGGCCTACGCGAACAACCCCCGCCGGTCGGCGCAGGCCGAGGCCGCCCGCAAGAGCCTCGAGGCCGTCGGCTTCCAGGTGACCGCCAAGGGGATCGACCCGACGGTGATCGGCACCGAGCTCGGTCGCAAGGACAACCCGTACGACATCTACCTCGGTGGCTGGGGTGCGGACTGGCCGGGCGGCAGCACCGCGCTCGCGCCGTTGTTCGACGGTCGCACGATCACCCCGACCGGTAACCAGAACCTGGCCTACTTCAACGAGGAGTCGGTCAACACCGAGATCGATCGGATCCGGACGCTGGCCGACCCGGGCGAGGCCGCCAAGGCGTGGGGCGCGCTCGATCAGAAGATCATGGCGGACTACGCGCCGGTGGTCCCGGCCTACTACGACAACAGCTACACCCTGACCGGCTCCAAGGTCGGCAACGCGTCCGTCAGTGACGCGCACGGCCTGCCGGGCTTGTCGAACGTCTTCGTCAAGCCGTAAGCCTCAGCACCCGTTCGGCGCGGGAGCGGCCCAGCAGGTCGCCCCGCCCCGGACGGTCCGACCCGGAAGCGGAGACAGGTTCCACGTCATGGTCAGGTTCGTCATCCGACGGCTGCTGTTCGCGGTGAGCACCCTGTTCGCGATCAGCGTCCTCACCTTCCTGCTCTTCTTCGCCGTGCCCAGCAGCCCGGCCGAGGTGATGTGCGGCAAGCAGTGCAACCCCACGCAGATCGAGCAGACCGAGCACCGGCTGGGCCTCGACCGCACGCTCGTCGCCCAGTACGGCACGTTCGTCGCGGGTATCTTCGCGGGCCGCACCATCGGTGCGGGCGACTTCATCCGTCAGTGCCCGGCCCCCTGCCTGGGCTACTCGTTCCGGACCGACGAACCGGTGACCGACATCCTCAAGCGGACGGTCCCGGTGACCGTCAGCATCGTGGTCGGCGCCGCCACGATGTGGCTGCTGATCGGCGTTTCGCTGGGCATGACCTCGGCCCTGAGGCGCGGCACCCTGTTCGACCGGTTGGCGATCAGCGTCTCCCTGGTCGGCGCGTCGCTACAGGTCTACTTCTTCGGCCTGGTGCTGCTGTTGCTGCTGGTCTACCGCACCGATCTGCTTCCGGCGCCGTCCTACACGCCGTTCACCGAGAACCCCGCCAAGTGGGCACTCGGCCTGCTGCTGCCCTGGATCACCCTGGGCTTCCTGAACTCGGCGCTCTACGCGCGGCTCTCCCGCGCCCAGATGCTGGAGACCCTCTCCGAGGACTTCGTGCGTACCGCCCGTGCCAAGGGCCTGCCGAAGCGCCAGGTCCACACCCGGCACGCGTTGCGCGCGGCGATCACCCCGCTGATCACCATCGCCGGCCTGGACATCGGCGCCAGCCTCGGCGGCACCGTGATCACCGAGTCGATTTTCGGCCTCCAGGGCCTCGGGCGGGTGTCCGTGCAGGCCGTCGAGGACCTCAACCTGCCCATCGTCCTGGCGACCGTCCTGCTCGCCGCCACGTTCATCGTGCTCGCGAACATCGTCGTGGACATGCTGTACGCCGTCGTCGACCCGCGCGTTCGGCTCAGCTGAGGTAACGGAGTTGCCATGTCAGTTCCCCCCGCCGCCCCGCCGGACGAGCCCTACCTGCAGGTTCGTGACCTGACGGTGCAGTTTCCCACCGAGGACGGCCTGGTTCGTGCGGTCGACGGCGTCAGCTTCTCGGTGCGCCGTGGTCAGACTCTCGGGATCGTCGGCGAGTCCGGCTCCGGCAAGAGCGTGACCAGCTTGTCCATCCTGGGCCTGCACAATGCCGCGCGCACCCGGATCGGCGGGGAGATCTCGGTCGGCGGTCGCAACATCGTCGGCATGGCCGACGAGAAGATCCGGGAGATGCGCGGTCGGGACATGGCGATGATCTTTCAGGATTCGCTGTCCGCGCTGCATCCCTACTACAGGATCGGCGTTCAGATCGCCGAGGCGTACCGGATCCATCACCCGTCGAGCAGCAAGGCCGAGGCGAACCGGCGGGCGGTCGAGATGCTCGACCGGGTCGGCATCCCGCAGCCGGAGCGGCGCGCCAGAAGCTACCCGCACGAGTTCTCCGGCGGCATGCGGCAGCGCGCGATGATCGCGATGTCGCTGGTCAACGACCCGGCACTGCTGATCGCCGACGAGCCGACCACCGCCCTGGACGTCACCGTGCAGGCCCAGATCCTGGACCTGCTGGCAGACCTGCAGCGCGAGTTCAACTCGGCGATCATCATGATCACCCATGACCTCGGCGTGGTCGCCCAGATCGCCGACGAGGTCCTGGTCATGTACGCCGGCCGGGCCACCGAGACCGGCTCGGTCGAGCAGGTCCTGCGCTCGGCGCAGCACCCCTACACGTGGGGCCTGCTGGCCAGTGTGCCGTCGCTGCACGGCGACGCCGAGATCGACCTCGTGCCGATCAAGGGCAACCCGCCCAGCCTGATCAACCTGCCGACCGGCTGCGCGTTCAGCCCGCGCTGCCGCTACGCCGGCCGCAACGGCAACCGGTCCTTCGTCGAGGCCCCGCAACTGCGCCCGGCCGGCCAGCCCGGTCATCTGGTCGCGTGCCACCTCGACGCGGACAGCCGGCTGAAGATCTACCAAGAGGGCATCGCCCATGCGGGAGCGGCGCAGTGACTGATCTCGTGGACGCAGCCGCCTTCCCCGCCGCGTCGCCCGGCGCCCACCGGGCGCCGCTACTCAAGGTCGAGAAGCTCACCAAGCACTTCCCGGTCCGGTCCGGCGCGTTCGGCGCGCGCCAGGTGGTGCGGGCCGTCGACGGCGTCGACTTCGAGGTGCGCGCCGGCGAGACCTTGGGCCTGGTGGGCGAGTCCGGCTGCGGCAAGACCACGACCGGCCGAATGCTGGTGCGCCTCCTCGAGCCGTCCTCCGGCAAGATCACCTTCGCGGGCCAGGACATCACCCATGCCAAGGGTCGGGAGCTGCGCCGGTTGCGCCAGGACATACAGATCATCTTCCAGGACCCGTACGCGTCGTTGAACCCGCGCCTCACGGTCGGCCGGATCATCGCGATGCCGCTGCAGGTCAACTCGATCAACCCGCCCGGCGGTGTGCAGAAGCGGGTGCAGGAGCTGCTGGAGACGGTCGGGCTCAGCCCCGAGCACTACAACCGCTATCCGCACGAGTTCTCCGGCGGCCAGCGCCAGCGCATCGGCATCGCCCGCGCGCTCGCCCTCAACCCGAAGATCATCGTGGCGGACGAGCCGGTCTCCGCGCTGGACGTCTCGATTCAGGCGCAGGTGGTCAACCTGCTGCGCCAGCTGCAGCGTGACCTCAGCCTGGCCTTCGTCTTCATCGCCCACGACCTGGCCATCGTCCGGCACTTCTGCGAGCGGGTCGCGGTGATGTACCTGGGCAGAATCGTCGAGATCGGCACCCGCCAGCAGATCTACGAGACCCCGGCCCACCCGTACACCCGGGCCCTGCTCTCCGCGGTGCCCGACGTGACCAGGCTCGGCCCGGCCGGCCGAATCAAACTCGAGGGCGACGTGCCGTCCCCGCTCAACCCGCCGTCCGGTTGCGTGTTCCGCACGCGTTGCTGGAAGGCCCAGGAAAAATGCGCCGCCGAGGTCCCGCCGCTGACGCTCAAGCCAAACGGCTCGATCGCCGCCTGCCACTTCCCCGAGTCAGGCGACCTGACCTGACCGAGCCCCGCCCTGGCTGCTGGTGTCGCACTGAGGGCTGCACCCGGCCGGGCGGGCGTCGTGCGGCAGACTGCTCCTGTGCGGAAGATCTATGTAATCGGGATCGGCGCCGGCGACCCGGACCATCTCACCCTGCAGGCGGCCAAGGCGATCGGCCGGACCGACGTCTTCTTCCTGCTCGACAAGGGCGAGGCGAAGGCCAGCATGATCGACCTCCGGGAGCGGATGATCCGCGCGTACGGCCGCCCCAGCCGCCGGGTGGCCGAGGGCCGCGATCCCGACCGCGACCGCACGCCGAGCGATTACGAGGGCACCGTCGCCGACTGGCGGCACCGCCGCGCCGAGACCACCGAGGCGCTGATCGCCGAGCACCTGCACGACGGCGAGACCGGAGCCTTCCTAGTCTGGGGCGACCCGTCGCTCTACGACTCCACGATCGCCATCCTTGAGGAGATGATCGAGCGCGGGGAGACCCTTTTCGAGTACGAGGTCATCCCCGGCATCAGCAGCATTTCGGCCCTCGCCGCCAAGCACCGGGTGGGCCTGAACCGGGTCGGGCAACCGTTCCAGGTCACGACCGGCCGACGGCTGGCCGAGGGCTGGCCGGCGGGCGTGGACGACGTCGTGGTCATGCTCGACGCCCGCCAGGCGTTCGCCGCGCACCCGGAGGCCGACATCTACTGGGGCGCCTACCTCGGCACCGAGGACGAACTGCTGCGCTCCGGCCCGGTGCGCGAGGTCGGCGCGGAGATCAGCGAGGTGCGCGCCGAGGCCCGCGACCGACACGGCTGGATCATGGACACCTACCTGCTGCGCCGCCCGCACTGATCGTTCGGCCCACTGAGCACCCTTGCCTACGTCACGCTCCGTGCGGTTCCGTGAGCAGAGCAAGGGCTCCGCACACCCAACTGCCCGTCCGTACAGCGCGTCTATGCAGCTCAGCCAGCGTGGTGCGGATAGGTGAGCAGCAAGGACGGGGCGGCGCCGGTGCTCGGGCCGGGATCAGATCGCGCGGTCGAGTTCGACGATCAGGGTTTCGCCCAGCTCGGTCAGGCGGTCGTCGGGGGCGGCGGCGTTGACGGCGTCGACGAGCGCCAGGTAGGCGGCTCGCAGCGGGACGTGCTCGCCAGCCGGGGAGCGGGTCAGCAGCGTCCGGGCGCGCTCGGCTGCTGGGCGGAAGTCGGCCGGGGTCTCGGCCGGTAGCCGCGGCAGCGACCGGGGCGTACCGGTGGCCGGCGGCTCCGGTGTCGCGGTCTCCGGGGCGGGATCGGCCATCTCGGCGCGGAGCCGCAGGTTGGCGGCGATCAGGCCGGCGGGAGGACCGTCGAAGAGTGGCGCCGGCTCGTAGTCCCGGGCGATCAGCCCGGCGCCGCGGGCGATCACCTCCTGCGGGTCGAGGTCGGTGCGGACGTCGTCGAGGCTCAGTCCGAAGTATTCGGCCAGCCGCCGGCGGATCGACGGGATCCGGGTGGAGCCGCCGGTCAGCAGCACCTGCTCGACGTCGGCGGCGCCGACTCCGTAGGTCATTCCGGCGATGGCGATTGCCGCGGTCAGGTGGTCGATCGAGCGTTGCACCTCCGGCTCGATCATCGCCTCGAAGGTGCGGCGGGTGAGCGGAACGGCGGCGCTGACCGTGGCGGTGAGCAGCGGCAGGTGCAGCATCGTGAGGTCGGCCGTGGACAGTTCGCGCTTGCGGAGCTCGGCCTCCCAGCGGATCCGCCGCCGGATCCGCTCGTCCTGGCCGAGGTCGACGTGGTGCCGTTCGCGAACCTGCCGCAGTACGTAGTCGACGATCCGCTCGTCGAAGTCGTCGCCGCCCAGCCGGGAGTCACCGACCGTGCCGAGGACGTCGATCGTGCCCGGGCCGATCCGCACGATCGACGTGTCGAACGTGCCACCGCCCAGGTCGTAGATCGCGTAGGTGTGGATCCGGCCGGCGCCGACGACCCGGCCGGAAGTGGCCAGCCCGCTGCCGAATGCCATCGCGGCCGCCACCGGGTCGTCGAGCAGGAGCCGGACGTTGAGCTGGGCCAGGCCGGCCGCCTCCCGCAGGGCCCGGCGTTGTGCTTCGCCAGCGGCCGACGGCACGGTCAGCACCGCGTCGTGCACCGGGGCGCCGATGAACGCCTCCGCCTGGCGCTTCAGCTCGATCAGCAGGAACGCGCAGATTTCCCGTGGCAGATAGGTGCTGCCGCGGAACCGGATCCGGTCGCCGGTGCCCAGCAGCCGCTTGACGGCGGTCAGCGCGGAGTCGACATCGCCGATCGGCGGCTGCCCGACCACCACCTGACCGGCGCTGTTCTGCCCGACCACGGCCGGCGTGAGCGCCGCCCCGGTGGAGCTGGGGACCAGCACCATCGTCGAGCCGTCCCACACGGCGACGGCGCACGACGTCGTGCCCAGGTCGATCCCGATCACCCGATGAAACTTCGTCGACGCGCCGGAACGCTCGGTCAAGGCCGCTCCCGGTGACCAACGGTGGCTGAGCCGCTACCTGACGGTCAACCTAGCATCGGTCGCGGAACCGACAGAACTATCGCGATCGGTCGGTCGGACATCCGACGAACGGCTGGACAGTGGGATGAACCGGGCGGCGGACGATGCCGCGGCGAGGTCAATTGCCGTAGGTCCGGGTGGGGGTGATGAGTACGGCGGCGCGGCGCTGCTCGCGCATCACCCGGTCGTATTCGCTCCAGTCGTCGTGCGTGCCGCCGGCCGCGGCGAAGACGTCGCGCAGCAGGCAGCGAAGGGAGTCAGCGTCCAGGCCGGGGAGCGGGTCGTCCGGGCCGGCGATCGTCGCGGTGCCCTCGACGGTGGCCCAGCGCCATCCGTTGCGGAACGTCACGGTCAGCTGCGGGCGGCGGCGCAGGTTGGCGAGCTTCACCTTCCCGTACGTGACGAAAGCGAGCCGCTCGGCACCCTCGTACGCCAGGATGCCGGTGTTGACCAGCGAGGCCTGGATGCTCTGGTCGGCGCGCAGCGTCGACACCACCGCCAGCCCGGAATCGCCCCGGCTGAGTTCCCACGCCTCCGCCAGCGTCGTCATCGGCCCGTCCCTCCGCATCGCGTGCCCGCGCTCACCGTAGCGCCGGGGAGGCGGTGCGTATACGTGAGCAGAGCAAGGGCCGGGCGGGTGGTGCGTATTGGTAAGCAGAGCAAGGGCACGGCTCAGTGGGCTAGGCGGCGGAACAGGTGCGGTGCGAGGGTCAGGCCGGCCCAGATGATTACCGTGGTGATGCCCAGCAGGAGGGCCGCCACGCTCGCCGCGGTGCCGATGGCCGATGCGGTCACCAGGAGCGGCAGCAGGCGTACCGAGATGGAGCCGCCCAGGGCCCGGATGGATGCGCTGTAAGCCAGATCCCGGGTAACCGCCGCGGGTCGCGCCTCGGCCGCCACCCGGGCGTCCATATCGCCCTCGAACGCGGTCTGGCACAGGCCCGCGACGAACTGCGCCACCAGCACCATCGGCGCGAACAGCGGGGCCAGGATCCAACCGGCCAGCATGCCGAGGCCCCACAACGACCAGCGCAGCACGGCCGGCAGCTGGAGCCGGCCGACGATGGCGACCGCCGAGGTGGAGAGCAGGGTGCCGAGACTGAACGCCACCGCGGCGCCGGCCACCCAGTGGGCGCCGTGCAGCTCGGCGGTGAGTGGGACGGCGAGCAGCGTCGGGCCGGCGGCGATCAGCATGACGGCGCCGCCGGCGATCAGCAGCCGTGGCGAGGGCATCCGCCGAGTCTCCGGGGTGCCGGTGGGGGCGGCGTGGCGGCCGCGGATGGCGGCCCGGCGCCGGCCGGCCGAACCGGGCACGGCCGCGACGTGCGCGCCGGTGGGCGACGGGACGAAGCCGACGCTGGCGCCGACGTTCGCGGCGGCGGAGACGAGGACCGGGCTCGGGGTGGGCAGGCCGCGGGTGTTGACCGCCTCGGCGTGGGTGTAGATGCGGGGTACCGAGCCGAACTGGCCACTTGTGCCGGCCGGATAGGGCTGCGGCCCGTCCGGCGTGATCCGGGCCCGGCGGGCGGTCAGAATGGTGGGCACCAGCGAGCCGAGGTAGATCGCGAAGACCGTGCCCAGCAGCCACCCGGTCGGGTGCCCGGCCGCGCTGGTGGGCAGCAACGCAGCCAGCGCCGTGCCGGTCGCCTCCACTCCGGCGATGGACACGGCGTATTTGGTCATCGCCCGCGGCGACGCGTCCACGGCGGTGACCTCGGCGCGCATGCCGGCGAATCCGGCCCACGCGGCCACGTGCATGGCCGCGATCCCGAGCGCGACCAGCTCTGACGGCGCCCCCGCGACCAGGCCCCAGAGCACGGCCAGGCGCAGCACCATCTCGACGCAGGCCGCGCTGCGCAGCAGGGTGCGGCCGTTCATCCGGCGCGACAGCCAGCCGGTCACCGGAGCGGAGAGGACGACGCCGCCGAGCATGGCGGCGTTGTAGAGAGCGGCCTCGGCGAGGCCGCCGCGGGAGGTGGCCATCAGGATGATGACCGTCCAGCCGAGGGCCATGCCGAACGAGTCGACCACACCGGAGACGAGCAGCTCACGCTGCCGCCCGGCGCGGCGCATCCCACCGGGACCGGCCCGGCGGGTGCCGGACCGACGCCGGGCGGAGCCCGCGGCCGGGTCAGAGATCCGCACGAGAGTCGCCGGAACCGACGAAGACCGGGGTCGGGGGCTGGAAACCGTTGAAGGCGGAGGCGTACGCCAGCGTGTATGCGCCGGTGCTGCCCAGGTACACGACATCGCCCACGGTGAGCGAGGCCGGAAGCATGATGTTGTACCCGACCGTGTCCGAGCTGTCGCAGCTCGGTCCGGTGATGGTGTACGGGATCTGCGGGAGGTCGGCGTGCCCGGGCAGCGAGGTCCACACCGGGAAGTCCCAACCGCCCGGCGTCTGCAGCACCTCCATCAGCCCGTTGTACGCACCCACCTCGATGAACAGCCAGTGGTCGTCGCCGCGCTCCTCGCGCCCGATGATGGTCGCGGCCATCACCGAGGACTCGGCCACCAGGTGCCGGCCGGGCTCCGCGGCGACCAGCGCCGGACGGTAGGGCAGCAGCGACAGCGCCTCGGTCACGCCCGCGCCGATCTCCTCGATCGAGGGCACCCCCTCGACGTACCGGGCCGGGAAGCCGCCACCCAGGTCGAGCATCTCGATTTCGATGCCCTCGCCGAGCAGGCGTGCCATCAGGGCACCGGCGTCGGCGATCGCCGTGCGCCAGGCCTGCGCGCTGCCGCACTGCGAGCCGACGTGGAAGGTGATCCCGTACGGGCGCAGTCCGAGCCGCCGAGCCAACAACATCAGGTCGTACGCGTCCTCGGCGTCGGTGCCGAACTTGCGCGACAGCGGGAAGACACTGGTGCTGTCGTCCACCCGGAGCCGCACGTAGACCGCGGCACCCGGCGCGTGCTCAGCGATCTTGGCGAGCTCGTTCGGCGAGTCGAAGCTGAACCGCCAGAGCCCGGCCTGGTGCGCGGCGGCGATGTGGGACGGCGGCTTGACCGGGTTGCTGTAGAGCACCTGGGCCGGGTCCACCCCGAGCGGCTGCAGCATGCGCAGCTCGCCGAGCGAGGCGATCTCGAAGCTGGAGCCGCAGGCGGCGAGGGTCTTCAGGATCTCCGGCGACGGGTTGCACTTCATCGCGTAGAAGGTGGACACCCCGGGCAGAGCGGCACTGAACGCGGCGTGCCGGCTGGCGATCGTGTCGAGATCGGTCACCAGGTAGGGCGTCGGCTCGTCGATCACCGCGAGCATGGCCGGCGCGAGCGCGGTGGGCCACTGGGCGGGGGTAACAGACGTGACGGTGCCGAGCGTCATCGAAATCTCCAAGTCGGGGGGGCGGAGCAGGTAACAGGTAACAGGTAAAAGTCAGCTGGCGACGCTGGCGCCTTCGTGGAACAGGCGGCCGGCCTCCTCGGCGGCCACCGGCCGCGAGAAGTAGTAGCCCTGCGCGAAGTGGCAGCCCATCTCGCGGAGCGCGGCGAGCTGGCCGAACTCCTCGATGCCTTCGGCGACGGTCGCCATGCCCAGGCTCTTGCCGAGCTGGACGATGGTGTCGGCCAGCGCGGTGTCGTCGGTGAGCGCACCCAGCCGCTCCACGAACGAGCGGTCGATCTTCAGGGTGTCCACCGGGAACCGACGCAGGTACGCCAGCGACGAGTAGCCGGTACCGAAGTCGTCGATGGCCAACGTCACGCCGAGCGCCTTGAGCCGCAGCAGCTGCTCGAGGTTGCCGTCGGTGTCGGTCATCAGCACGCTCTCGGTCATCTCGAGGCACAGCTGCTCGGCCGGCATGCCGGTCTCGGCGAGGATGCTGGCGACCACCTCGACCAGGTCGGTGCGGTCGAACTGGCGTACCGAGACGTTGACCGCCATCTTGACCGGTCGGCCGTCGCCGGCCTTGCTCCACTCGACTGCCTGGCGGCACGCCTCGCGCAGCACCCAGCGGCCCAGCGGTACGATCAGTCCGGTGGCCTCGGCCAGCGGGATGAACTCGCCCGGCGTGATCATGCCGCGCTCCGGGTGCTGCCAGCGGGCGAGCGCCTCGAAGCCGATCACCTCGTTGTTGGCCAGGTCGATGGTCGGCTGGTAGTGCAGCTGGAGCTGCTTGCGCTCCAGCGCCACCCGCAGGTCGGCCTCGAGCTCAAGCCGGGAGACCAGGTCGAGCAGCATCTCCGGGTCGTAGCAGGAGTAGCCGCTGCCGCCTGCCGACTTCGCCTTGTACATGGCCAGGTCGGCGTTGCGCATGAGCTGCTCGGCGCCGTCGGTCGCGGTGTCGGCGAGCAGGCCGGCCGCGGCCAGGCCGATGCTGGCCTGCACGTGGATCTTCCGGCTCTCGCTGGCGAACGGCTCCTCGAGGACATCGATGATGCGCTGGGCGACCTGCTCGGCGTCGTCCCCGCCAGCCGGTGCCTCGATGAGGACGGCGAACTCGTCGCCGCCGAACCGGGCCACCACGTCGCCGTCGCGCACCGAGGCGCGCAGCCGGTCGGCGACCTGCACCAGCAACTGGTCACCGGCCAGGTGACCGAGACTGTCGTTGACCTCCTTGAACCCGTCCAGGTCGAGGAAGAGCACGGTGACCTCGCCGTCCGCACCGCGGGTGCGGACCGCCTCGGACACCCGCTCACGGAACAGCGCCCGGTTGGCGAGCTGGGTGAGGGCGTCGTGGTACGCCTCGTGCACCAGCTGGTCCTGGAGCTCCTTGCGCTCGCTGATGTCCCGGGTGTTCAGCACGAGGCCGGCGACGCTCGGGTCGGAGAGCAGGTTGGTGATGGTCATCTCGGCCTGGCGGATCCGGCCGTCCCGGTGCCGCACGGCGATCTCGAGCACGGTCGTCGCGTACGGCCGGCCGGCCACCTGGCGCAGCGCCTGGGCCAGCCGCAGGGCCGACTCGGCGTCCATCAGCTTGGTCAGCCGACGGCCGTTGAGCACCCGGGCGGGGTAGCCGAAGACGCGCTGCGCCGACTCGCTCTGGTAGAGCACGTCAGCCTCCGGGCTGACCACGGTCACCACGTCCGAGCTGTGCTGGACCAGCGCGTGGAAGCGCTGCTCGCTGGCGAACAGCTCGGCGGTGCGGTCGGCCACCCGGGCCTCGAGGGTACGGGTGAGATCGCGGTTCTCGCGCAGGGTCAGCAACTGCCGGCCGACGATGAGCAGGATCAAGGCGGAGCGGATGTACGCGATGAAGCTGTTGGACTGTCCGGTCGTGGCGTACCACACCACCGACGTCAGCAGGGCCGCGAGCACCGCGACGTAGGGCAGCAGCACGCCGACCGGCTGGCCGCCGTGGTCGTCGTCGCTCTTGTGCGCGGTCTGGTCCGCGACCGGCGGGACCGGCTTGGCGGCGGCGAGCAGGATCAGTGAGAAGCCGGCGAACCAGCCGATGTCGGTGACCCCGCCGGAGTTGTAGCCGCCGATGAGGTTGAGGTAGGCGTACCCGATGTCGGAGACGGCGAAGGCCACGATGCCGGCGCCGACCAGGGCGAGCTGGCTGAAGGTGCGGCCGTGCCGGCGCTGCTGGGCGAGCATGTAGAGGACGATCGTCACGATCACCACGTCGCCGAGCGGGTAGCTGAGGCTGACCCAGAGCGCGAGTGCGGTGTCCTGGCCGGCCTCGAGCAGCGGCGCGATCACGAAGATCCAGGCCATCAGCATCAGCGAGGCGGCGATCATCAGGCCGTCGAGAACGCTGCGGATCCGGTTGGCGAGGATCTGGGCGCGGCTGGGCAGCACCAGCAGGCCGATCGGGGTGAGCACGACCATGCCGATGTAGCCGATGTCGGCCGCGGACGGGAACGGGACCTCTTCGCCGCGGAACGACTCCAGGTAGACCCAGGTGGTCTGGCCGAGACCCCAGCTGAGGACGCCGAGGCCAACCAGTGCCCAGCCCCAGCGGGCGCGGCCGGTGAACGACCGGGCACGCAGCAGGGAGCCGACCGCGGCGGTGATCGCCCCGAGGCAGAGACCGTAGTTGGACAGCGACTGGGCCAGGTCGGCACCGCCGAGACCGGTACTGAGCACCAACGCGAAGACGACCACGGTGGTGCCGACGAGCGCACATGCTCGGCCCCAGCCGTCGAGCTCGCGCACCGTTGCAAGGCCGGTCGTCCGGCTTTGATTCGTGGCTGCCATGAGGCGGTCTCCGGTCCCCTGGTGACCACCCCGGATTGGGTAGTCGTACCGTGAGATCGGGACGGACGGCCGAGCCTTGAGGGGTTCATCCGACAAATCCCGGTTGAACCGGGTGCAAATCGAGTGCGACGCGCCGCACTGGGCGGTTTGCTACCCCATGACCCATCCGTAGATCCGGTCCACCTGGATCCGGACGACGAGCCGGCCGTCCGCGACCATGGCGCGCCGGTAGTCCTCCCAGTCCGGATGTTCCTTGCCGGCGATCAGCCGGTACACCTCGATCAGCTCCTCGACGGTCGCGTCGTCCGGCGCCGCGGAGGTCGGACTGAGCTGGGCGGTGCCCTCGGCAACCGCGTAACCGGAGCCGCCCGGGGCGGTGACCTTGATGCTGACCCGCGGGTCGCGGCGCAGGTTGTGCACCTTGGCCAGCGACGCCCGGGTGGAGAAGCGGATCACCCGGTGGGCCGCGGTGTAGTTGATGTCGGACAGCTGCGGCCGCCCGTCCCTCTTGATGGTAGCGACGGTGCCGAGGTTCCCCGCGACGATGGCGTCCCACAGCTGGTCTTCAGACATGATCTGACCCTACTGAGCCGGGAGTGCGCGGGCACGCCCGGCCGGTCAGGACTGGCGGGGCTTCGGCACGCCGAGCAGCGACGCCGGGTCCTCCGGCAGCCGGCTGCCGTCCGGGACCTTCGCCCGGAAGATCCGGTCGGGCGGCAGGCGGTAGGTCGCCGCGCGCACGAGTTCGTCCGGCACTGTGTGCCGGCCCGAGGACTCCTCCGGAGCCGAGTCGGGCGATGTCTGGTCGTCTGCGTGTACGGCCAGGTCATCCGCGTGTTCCGGGGCCAGGCGCCGAGGCCGGCCAGGCGCCGGGGCCGGCGAGTCCGCCCGCGGCGGCTCCGTGCCCCACGAGTCCGGGGCCGGCGCGTCGCCGGGCCGGAGCGAACGTCGGTCTGAACCGAGAGGCTTGCGCGGCAGGTCGGCCTCGCGCGGTCGGGGGAGTGCCCGATAGGTCGTCCGATCACCGAGGACGGGCGCCGACCCGTCGGCCGGGCGGGGATCCACGAACGGCCGGTAGAGCAGGCCGCCGACGGCAGCCGACTCGGTGACCGCGTAGGGCGGCGGCGGTTCCGGTGCCGGGAAGCCGAACAGCGCGGCGTCCTTGGCGGCGGCCGCTGCCGAAGCGGGCGATGCCGGCGAAGGCGGCGATACCGGCGAGGCGGGCGATGCCGGCGAGGCTGATGCGGACACCGGAGAAGGCGAAACGGACGAGACCGGCAGGGACGGCGCGACGGGCGAGAGCGGCGCTTCAGACGGCGAGGCGGCGGCGGGCTGGGCCGGCTGCGGTGCCGGCTTGGGCGCGGCCCGCCGGTTGCCGGCTGACCGGCGTGACGCCGAGCCGCCCGCCGCGGACGCGGACCCTGCCGGGGACGCCGACGCGCCTGCTGCCGGGGACGCCGACCCGCTTGCTGCCCGGGATGCCGAGCCGCCTGCCGGGGACGCCGCCGCGGACGATGCGGCTTCTGCGGCGCGTACGGATGCCGCTCCGCGTGCCGACCGCCGGGGCCCTAGCATTCGGACCGCCGTGCTGAACACGTTGCTGCTGCCGTTCTCGTACCCGTCCCGGTATGCCTCCTCCCGGTCCTGCGCCGCCTGCCAGCGTTGATGGAGTCGCCCGGCGGCGTAGCCGACACAGGCGAGGAAGAGAGCGAGCAGCAGGAAGATCAGCACGTAGTCACCGGGCGCGGTCATGCGCTGATTCTCTCGAAGTGGATAGACCGGGAGCTATGGCCCGTTTGACGTAACCCGTTCGAATTAACTCGAAGGCTCAACCTCTTCGGACGACCGCCCAAGAGGCGGCGCCATCCGGTCAATCCCACTTTGCGAAGGATGTACGAAACCCCCGGTTCGCCCTACAGTTCAGCCGTGCCCAGCGAAGATCAGCCAGCCGAGAGCTACGCCGCGCGGATGGCCTTCGCCACCCGAAAGGATCATGCTGCCGCGGCTCGCCGCACCCGCGTCCGGATGCGGATCCTGCTGGTCACGCTGGTCTGGGCGGTCTCGGTGCCGCTGCTGGTCGCGGTCGGCCTGCTCGGCGCACCGGGTGCGTTCACCCTGGCGGCCGTCCTGACGGTGATGGGTCCCTTCGTGGCCGCGGTCATCGCGACCCGCAACCAGCGGTTCGGCGCCGGCGCGGCGTACACCGTCTTGACGCTCTTGATGGTTGTGCCCGCCCTCGCAATCGCCCATCAGGGCGGATAAGCAGGGCAAGTAGGCAGTGGTGCGTATTGATGAGCAGAGCAAGGCCGGACAGTGGGCGCCTTTTCCGGCACGATGGGGCGATGGCGGAGAAGGGCAAGGGCGAGGAGCGCGCCGGCGTGGCGCTCACCAATCTCGATCAGGAGCTGTTCGAGGGGGCCGGGGCGACCAAGCGGGATCTGGTCGACTACCTCGACGCGGTGCGCGACCGGATCCTGCCGGTGTTGCGCGACCGGCCACTCTCGGTGATCCGCCTGCTACGCGGGCAGGAGCAGTTCATGCAGAAGAACCTGCCGAAATACACCCCAGAGTGGGTGCCGCGCACCGAGGTGTGGGCCGAGGCGTCACACCGTCAGGTGACGTACGGGTTGTGCAACGACCGCCGGACACTACTGTGGTTCGGCAATCAGCGCGCCATCGAGTACCACCCGGCCCTGATGGTGGCGGGCGACCCGCACCCGACGCACCTGATCATGGATCTGGACCCGCCCGAGGGCGGTGACTTCGCGGTCGTGGTGGGTGCCGCCAAGCTCGTGCGGCAGGCGCTCACCGAGGCCGGCATGTCCGGTGCGGTGAAGACGAGCGGCTCCAAAGGTCTGCACATCTTCGTCCCGCTCGACGGCAAGGCCGAGGCGGTGGACGTTGCCGCTGCCACCCGGGCGGTCGCCGCCCGCGCCGAGCGGATCGACCCCGAGCTGGCCACCACCGCGTTCATCCGCGACGACCGGCACGGCAAGGTCTTCCTGGACGCCACCCGCTCCGGCGGCGCAACCGTGGTGGCCGCGTACAGCCCGCGGGTCCGCCCCGGCGTGCGCGTCTCGTTCCCGGTCGCCTGGGACGACCTGGACGCCGTCGTGCCCGCCGACTTCACCGTGCGCACGGCCCCCGGCCTGCTGGGCGACGGCGACCCGTGGGCCGCCGCGATGCCCGCGCCGCAGCCGCTCGACCAGGGGCTGATCGACGAGGGGCACACCATCCCGGTGGCCCGGGTGCAGGCCATGCACGAGGGCAAGCGCCGGGCCCGTGCCCGCCGGGCCGCCGAGGAGCCCGGCGAGTCAGCCGGCTAGCAGCGCCGCCGCACAGGCCCGCACCTCGGCCACGAAGAGCGCCGGCTGCTCAAAGGCGGCGAAGTGACCGCCGCGGGGCGGCTCGCCCCAGTAGCGGATGTCGGGGAAGCGCCGCTCGGCCCAGCGGCGCGACGGGCGTGGATTCTCCCGCGGGAAGATCGAGCAGCCGGTCGGCACGGTCACCCGGTCGTTGGCTCCGGTGCGGAACAGCGCCTGGATCTCGGCGAAGCTCTCCCAGTAGAGGCGCGCCGCCGAGGCACCGGTGCCGGGCAGCCAGTACATCATCAGGTTGTCCAGCAGCTGATCGCGGCTGAGGAGGCTGTGCAGATCGCCGTCGTGGTCGGTCCAGGCGTGGAACTTCTCCACGATCCAGGTGCAGAGGGCCGCGGGGGAGTCGACCAGGCCGTAGCCGATCGTCTGCGGGCGGGTGGACTGCACCGCCGAGTAACCGTCGCCGGACTCGGCCGCGGCCAGGTCGTCCAGGGCGGCCCGCTCGGCGGGGGTCAGATCGCCGAGCGTGGCCGGGTCGGCGGCGACTAGCGGGGGCATCAGGTGCAGGCCGAACAGGCGGTCCCGGTGGCGCTGGGCCAGTGCGGTACTGACGCTGGTGCCCCAGTCGTGGCCCTGCACCAGGAAACGGTCGTAGCCGAGGCGGCCCATCAGCTCAGCCCAGACGTCCGCGATGCGGTGCACGGTCCAGCCGGGCTCGCGCGGGTGGTCGCTGAAGCCATAACCGGGCAGCGAGGGGCAGATCACGTGGAAGGTCTCGGACAGGGCCGGCACAACGTCGGCGAACTCGACGATCGACCCCGGCCAGCCGTGCGTCATCAGCAGCGGTACGGCCTCCGGGCGCGGCGAGCGCACATGCAGGAAGTGGATGCCCAGGCCGTCGATCGTGGTGCGGAACTGGGGATGCCGGTTCAGGCGGCCCTCGGCGGCGGCCCAGTCGTAGCCGTCCGACCAGTAGGTGCAGAGCTCCCTGGCGTACGCGAGCGGCGTGCCCTGTTCCCACCCGGCCGTCGTGGCCGCCCCCGGCCAACGGGTACCGCGCAGCCGGGCCTGGAGATCCTCGACCGCGTCCCGACGCAGCTCAATTCGGAACGGCTGCACCGGAGACGGCCTCCTGCAACCCCCGCGCCGCCAGCCGGTCGGCCCGCTCGTTCTCCGGGTGCCCGGCGTGCCCCTTCACCCAGTGCCACTGCACGTCGTGCCGGCGCACCGCCTCGTCCAGGCGCTGCCACAGGTCGACGTTCTTGACCGGCTGCTTCGCCGAGGTCTGCCAGCCGTTCGCCTTCCACCGCGGCAACCACTTGGTGATGCCGTCGCGCACATAGATGCTGTCGGTGTAGAGCTTGACGGTCGCCGCCCGGTTCAGGGTCTCGAGCGCCCGGATCGGCGCCATCAGCTCCATCCGGTTGTTCGTCGTCGACTCCGCCGTGCCGCCGCACAGATCCTTCTCGCGACTGCGGTAGCGCAGGACCGCACCCCAGCCACCCGGGCCGGGATTGGGCACGCAGGCCCCATCGGTGTAGATCTCCACCACGGTCATGGGAGCACCCTACCCACCAGTCGGAAGACAATAGGGACACGTATCGTGAAGCCGTGAGTGAGCACGCGGTCGAGGTTCGGGACGTCGTGGTGCGCTACGGCGACACGACCGCGGTCGACGGTGTGTCGCTGTGCCTGCCGCGCGGCCGGGTGCTGGCGCTGCTCGGGCACAACGGCGCCGGCAAGACCAGCCTGTTGCAGGTGTGCGAGGGCTTCCGCCGGGCGGACGGCGGCTCGGCCCGGGTGCTGGGCCTCGATCCGATCGACGAGCACGACGCGCTGATGCCCCGGCTCGGCATCATGCTGCAGTCCGGTGGGGTCTATCCGTGGGCCACCGCCGGCGAGATCCTGCGGCTGTTCGCCTCGTTCGCCCGCGACCCGCTGGACACCGAGATGCTGCTCGACCGGCTCGGCCTGCGGCGCTTCGAGCGCACCCGGTTCCGCCGGCTCTCCGGCGGCGAGCAACAGCGGCTCTCCCTGGCCATCGCCCTGGTCGGCCGCCCCGAGCTGGTCTTTCTGGACGAGCCGACCGCGGGCATGGACACCGAGGCCCGGCACACCACCTGGCGGCTGATCGAGGAGCTGCGCTCGGACGGCGTCTCGGTGCTGCTCACCACGCACCTGCTCGACGAGGCGGAGCGGCTCGCCGACGACGTCGTCATCATGCGATCCGGCGTGGTCGCCGCAACCGGCTCCCCGGCGGAGCTCACGGCCGCCGCCGGCATCGACCTCCTGGAGGTCCGCGCGGAACCGGGTCTCGACATCTTTCTTAATTTATCGAGCCTCAACGTCACTGAGAAAACCCCGGGCGAGTACGCCTTCACAGGCGCCCTGGATGCCGCGGCGATCGCCGATGTGCTCGCCCGGTTCGCCGCCGCGGGCGCCACGGTCACCGCCGTGAACACCCGCCGACGCACCCTGGAAGACGTCTACCTGGCGCTGACGGCCGGCGAGAAGGCGGGAGCCCACCGATGACCTTCGCCCCCGCTCCGGGCCGGGCACCGATGCGCTCGGTGCTGCGCAGCCAGATCCGGATGGAACTGACCCTGACCGTGCGCCGCGGCGAGGCCGTGGTGCTGGCCATGGGCGTACCCCTGCTGGTCTTGCTCGGTGCCGGCTTGACCGAGGCCACCAACGTGCCCGGCGGCGACCGCCTGGCCTTCGTGGTGCCCGGCGTCCTGGCGCTGACCGTGCTGTCCACCGCGTTCACCGGCCAGGCCATCACCACCGGTTACGAACGCAGCTACGGCGTCCTCAAGCGGCTCGGCGCCTCCCCGCTCACCCGCCCCGGCCTGCTCTTCGCGAAGACCACCGCGATACTCGGCCTGATCGTGCTCCAGCTGCTGGTGCTGGCGCTGGTCGGCATCGCGGTGGGCTGGCGCCCGCACCCCGACCAGCTGCTCGCCGCCGCCGGAGTCACCGTGCTGGCCACCGCGGCATACAGCGGCCTGGCCCTGTTGCTGGCCAGCGTGCTGCGCCCGGAGACGACGACCGCCGCTGCAACCCTGATCTACGTCCTGATGCTGGCCGCCGGCGGCATCATGTTCGCCGCCCCAGACCTGGGCACGGCCGGCTGGTTCGTGCTCCCGCTGGCGGCACACGCCGAGGCGCTGCGCGACACGCTCTCCCGCGACACCCCGGTCCCCGGCGCGATCTGGCTGAGCCTCAGCCTCTGGGCCGGCAGCTGCGTCACCGCAGCCGCCCGAGCCTTCAAGTGGGAGTGAGCGCCGCCTACTTCCCAGCGGCGTAGTGCGCAATCGCCAGCAGCAGCCCGACGGTGCCGGCGAACGCGCCACCACCGGTGAGGATGGCACCCGGGACGTTGTTCCCGGCGGCGTGCGATAGCAGCCCGGCAACGCCGCTGATGATCCCGGCGGTCAGCAGGATGAGCAGAACCCGGGCCCAGCGGGGCACTCCGGCCTGGTGGGGAGCCGGATCAGTCTGTCGGAGAGAAGTCTGCGTCGGCCGAACGATCATGGCAACCACCTGCGGCGTCGAAGTTACTACGCTCAGTGTTATTCATGCCGCTTGACTATTCCATTCCGCTTCACTAAATGCCGAAAATCTCAGCTCAGAGCAGCCATGTTGCAGGTTGATACGACGCAACCAGCCAGTAGGCGCGTAGAGTTTTTCCTTGTCAAATGTCCGTGCGTGTCCTGCGCGCAGGGCAAGCCCAACTAGAAAATATGGTCCTACGGTGAATAAGATCGTTCAAGAGATGCGCGATAGGCAGGCTGGAGACGAGCAGTCCAC
>DASWMR010000327.1:0-2200 GCA_036399635.1 Actinoplanes sp.
GGACCAGGCCGGGTTGCCGCGGCTCGGAGCCCAGTCGTCGGTCACCGGCGGAATTATCGCGGTCGCGTCCGGCCGTTGGCGAGCCCCAACCGATTCCGCACGCACCGCGGGCACCGGCTCGGTCAAGGTGTCATCGTCGCCGCGCACCGGCGGCATCGCGCCAGCCACCGTTTCGGCCCCACTAGTCAGGGACGGACCGCCAGCCACCGTTTCGGCCCCACCAGTCGGGGACGGACCGCCGGCCACGGTGTCGTCCACGCCACCCCGGAGTGGGGGAATGTCGGCGTTCCGCGGGTCTTGCGCGCGCGCGGCGTCGCCGGACGGCGCGGACTGCCGCGTCTCGTCGCGATCGTCGGACATAGGCGCTCCTCAGCCTGATTCACCCGCAGGGGGTCAACGTAACCAATCTTCCTGGACGCTTGGTGCCGGCGCGGCACAAACCAGTCGGATACCCGCACACAACGGATTCGCAGGCGTCGTCACCGGCGGCTACAGTGCCCCGCATGGCCGAGAAGGGCGGGATAGCACGGGTAGCGACCGCGGCCGCAGCAGCCGCGGGGACAGGCGCCGCCCAACTGGGTCTCGGCTACGGCCTGGGCGTCATCGTCTGGCCGGTGACCGCGACTCCCGACGACAGCGTCTGGCTCGGCAGCCTGGGCTGGGCCACCTGGATCACGGCGAGCGCCACGGTCTTCGGCGCGGTCCTGGCCGCCCGGCTAGGCGGTGATTCGGCCCCCCGCCCCCACCCGACGTGGCGGTTGGCCCTCGCGATCTCCGCGGCGCTCGGTGCCATGATGGCCGTCGCGCTCATCGCACTTCCGGCCCGTTCCGCCGTACGCGCCGACACGCTCACCCCCCAGGTGACCGCCGGCGGCTACGCGCTCCTCGGGGTCGTGCTCGGCCTGGTCGTCGCCTACTGGGCGGTGGCATCCCGGCCAGTCGCCGCGAATTTGCTGGTCACTGGCATCTGGCTGTGGGCACTCGCCATCACCGCGATCGTGGTCGACCTCACCGTGCACCGCCCCTCGGCCACCTATCTGACCAGTTGGCAGTTCGCCGAGCTGGCCGACGGCGGCCGCTTCGGCACGATCTTCTGGCCGAGCGCACTCCTCACCCTGGTGGCCGCCTTCCTGATCGGCATCGTGGCCGCCGCCCCCGCGATCCGTCGCGGCCATCTGGACCTGGCCGCCGCCGCCTCCGGCACAGTCGGCCCGCTGGTGGTCGCCATTGCGTTCCTGGCCCTGTCACCCCGGCTGACCGGCACCTTGAGCCCGCTCGAGTCGGCCTACTTGATGGCCCCCTACGCGGTGTTGGCCGGCCTGGCCGGTTCCGCACTAGCAGTGGCCGCCGGCCGAGCGGCCGCAGCCCGCCGCACGCCGCACGCCCTACCCCCCGACACCGAAGCCGCCCCTCATAGCCGGGCCACCTCCGCGACCGCCTCCGCCACCACCACCCGGCCCGGCCCGGCAGGCACCGCCGCCGCCCAGACCAGCCGCGCAGGCGCCGCCGCCCATACCAGCCAAGCAGGCGCCGCCGCCGACCCGACCAGACGAGTAGGTGCCGCCGCCATCCCCGCGCAGGTCGACCGCGGCCCTCGACCCGGCTTGGCCGGCCGCCTGAGCAAGCTCGGACGCACCAGCAAGTCCACCGGCCCGACCGAAGCCGACGCGGCGGACGACGCCACCGCACAAGCCGCACCCCGCCGCCAGACCGAAGCCATTGCAGCGGGCGACTCCGATCGGCAAGCCGAAGCCGACAGTCTGGCCCGTGCCGAAGCGGCGGGCGTTGCCAGCCCGGAAGGCCAGGCCCTCTCCGCAGGCGAGTCCGACCAGGCCGGACACGCGAACAAGACAGGCTTGGCGGGCGTCACGTCGCGCTTCACTCTGTTCGGCAAACGGGCTAAAACGAGCCAAGGTGAAGAGAATGGGCAAGCCGAACGGTCTCCAACCGATCAGCTAGCACCCCATCAAACCGGAGCTAACCCGGCACAGTCTGACCTAACTGGACATAACCGCAGAAACGTCCTGCCGAGAGATGCCGATCAGTCAGCCAGCATCAACCGGCCAGGGCAGACGGATCCCGGTCAGTCGGGCGGCATCAGCCGGCCAGGGCAGACGGATCCCGGTCAGTCGGGCGGCATCACCCGGCCAGAACCGACTGATGCCGATCAGTCAGCCAGCAGTCGGCCTGAGGAGACTGG
>DASWMR010000328.1:0-5481 GCA_036399635.1 Actinoplanes sp.
AGTAGATCGCACCGCCACCAACGAGATAGGTGAACGCCGAGTCGGCACGTCGGCTCATCGCGATGCCGGCGACGCCGAACAGCAGGTGCACGATGTTGTGCAGGATCGAGACCTGGAACAGACCCAGCAGCTTGGCCTCCGAGTGGTGCGAGGCGAACTGCAGCGTGTCGTAGTTGGTGGTGATGCCGGGGATGAAGCCGAGCACCCCGACGAGCAGGAAGACGGCCGCGACCACGAGGGCCGCCGTACGTACCGGTGAGCGGGTAGTCGTGGAATCACGAGTGACCATGAACCTTGTCCTTTCTGAGGGGTTGTCGACGGGCGTATTCCCCACTCATAGATCGTCATCCATGTTTTTTTTGCGCCGTTGGATCGATCAATGCGGGCCCGGGGCCGACCGGCAGCCAGGCGGCCCGCGACTACCAGCCCGACGAACGCTCCGGCGCCGCGGCGGTGTCCCCACGCGGCCCGGTGCCGTTCGCGCTGTCCACCTGCGCCCGCCGGGCGCCCGGCGATTAGGGCGATTACTCCGGACGCAGATGGGAACATGGCAGCACGAAGCGCACCGCGCAACGTGAGCGGAAGGAGACCCACATGGCTACCGGAGAGACCGGGTTCGACGACGTGACGTTCGACCTCATCTCGGTGCAGTACCACTCACTCAAGGCCGGACACGACTACGGCCAGTACGTCCGGGACGCCAAGAACGCCGGCCAGGACGACATCGCGTCCTTCTTCGAGCAGGTCATGGCCGAGGACTCTGCGCGAGCCCACAGGTGCCACGAGTTTCTGGCCCGCCTGGGGGGCACGGACAACACCAGCCCGCAAAACGGCTGATCATCCGACCACCGCCAGGAACTGACCGAGGCTTCGCCGGTACCGGCGATCCGTTGACGCGAAAGGCACGCCCATGACCGACACCACTGAAAATCCCGACCGCGGCGAGGACGACCCCGGCCTGTCGAGCACACTCCCCGCAGGCACCGACATCGACGAGCTGAAAGACGGCGGGCCGCGGCCGGAGCAGGGCATCAGGACGACGACGGGCGGAACGGCCGGGCCGAACACTTTCCGGACCCGGCCGCGGTCGGGCCCCGGCGTCGCGAACACGACCACCGGCGATGCCACCACCGGGAGCCTGGAGACCCCGTCGGACCGCTGAACCAGTCAGCGCTCGGCGCGAGGTCTCCGGTGAAGTTCCAGCTTGGTCGCTGAACCAACTACCGGAGACCTCTTCAGTTGTCGATCACCCACGCGCACCTTCGACGCCTTACGAATACGGCCTAGACGGAGATCAACTTGGCGTCGACGGGCGCGGTCGTGGTGCGCCAGGTCGAGACCCAGAGAGCGGCCGCACCGATTGCGGCGAGCGTCACGATGCCGGCCTCCCGGCCCAGTGCCGCCACCGCGTCGGGATTGTCGGTGGCGACGCAGAGAACGGCGAAGCCAAGCCCGAAGTTGAACGCGGCGTGGGTCACCACGGCGGGATACACGCTCCCGGTGACCTCGCGCAGCCAGCCGTACAGCTGCCCGGCGCAGGTCATCACCGCGAGGAAGATCGGAACGATCATCCACCGGTTGCCCTCGGTGAGATAGCCGTCGGTGGCGATGAAGACCAAGGGCAAATGCCAGACGCCGTGCAACAGCCCGGTACGCAGGTGCGGCGCCCGCCACCCATCCGCCGCCAGCAGCGGACCCAGGTAACCACGCCAGCCGATTTCTTCCACGAAACAAAACGCCAGCAGAATCGGCAGGTCGCCGACCCTGAGCAAGGTGTCCATGCCGGACGGCAGGTGCCAGGTGGTCAGTCCGGTCAGGCGCACGATCGTCTCCGAAACGAACAGGATCGCCAGCGGCAGCCCCACCGCGATCCCCCACACGCGGGTGCCCAACCGGCCCATCCCGAGCTTGGCCCAGCCGCTTCGCCGCCAGCCGTCCCGGGTGACCACCAACTGCATGAGCACCACCGACAGCGCCGGCGTCACCATGACGATAACCGCAGCCGCCTCACCGTTCGGCAAGATGAACGCGAGCACGGCACACATGACCAGCGCCATGAGATAGAACGTCACCGCTCGGGCGGTGTTCGACAGGTGGGGAAACACGTTTGGCTCCAGGTTTCTCGACGGCCCTCACCGTCTCGCGCCGGCCACTGCGGGCGCCTCTGCCGGCAGACCCCACAACGGCACCCCCTCTCTGTCTGCAGACAGAGAACTTCGTGTCAGGTGGGTCACTCAGACCCCACCTGGGAGCACCCTCGACCGTCGAGGAATCCCGAGTACTCGGTGCCGCGGCGGTGGCCGCTGTCCTGCGTGCCGCCCGAGGATGCCCGGGAGCCGTCATCGACAGCACGTGGTTCCCGTATTCCCTCGCCATGGTCCGACAGCTGCCCGGTCCGTTCGTGGAAATTCGCTGCCGGCTCGACGTGGAGGTGGCCCGCGAACGGTACCGTCGCCGGGTCCGCGACGAGCGGCACCTGGATGCGATGCGGTCGGAGGACGAACTCTGGGGCGCGGAAGTCCCTCCGCTCGGCGTCGGCCCGTTGCTGGAGATCGACACCGCGGAGCGGGTGGATGTCGTCGCCCTCGCCGGCCTGGTTCGCGCAGCGGTGGACCCCGGCGCGCGTTGAAGGCCTGCTCAGCATTCGCGGTACGTCCTTCTGGTGTTCATGGGTTGCCGGACTGTCGAGGGTATGAAGCAATGCCATGACGGATCCCGAGAAGACCCCGGCGAACAGCGGCGCCCAGCGTAAGGCGGTGGACGTACCGCCGGCGGTGACGGAGCAACCGTCCGGCCGGCTACCGCGCGATGCCGCGGACCCGACACTGTCCGGCGACGAGCGGCATGCACGGATCGGATCCGCTGGTGGCGGGCCGTACGGGCCGGGTGCGCCCGGCCATCACCCAGCAGAGGAGTGAAGCACTATGGATTCCGCACTCGCCCTCGCCGGGGCCGGTGTGCTGGCGGTGACCCTCATGGCGCCCGGCGCGGCGGCCGCGCGGCCCGCGTCCACCGGACCGGACGCCCGCGACGACGCCTACCGCTCGCGCGGTGCACCTCGGTTCACGCCCACGGGGCGATCGACGTGACCGGCGCGACTGACGTCGGCCCGACCGCGCCCGGCTACGACGCGACCGGCGGCGGAGGTCGCCCGCGGCGTAGCTCGACGGCGTCATCGGCGCCGAGCGGGTCACTTCGCCCGGTGCCCAGACGACTATTGAGCGGCGGCCGCGGCCGCCGCTGCCTGCCGAGGAGCCGGACGAGACCCCCAAAAACGGCTGGACTCGACGCGCAACCGTCAATTGCGGTTCAGCCGGGCACCGCCCGGATGCCTCCTTGATCACGGTCAATGGGTGGCAGCCCAAGTTTTGCCGGTGGGCCACCGTCGTTCAGAGAGGGCCTCGTCCCATGCAACGTGCCAGACTCCTGCTAATCCTCGCCACCGCGAGCACCGCCATGCTGGCGCCCGTCGGCACCAGCGCCGCCCAAGCGGTCCCGCCCGGCGACACCACAGTGCAGGTACTCGCGGCCGCCGGCTCGGACACCACCCAGGACGTGATGACCGCCGTTCTGGACGCCTACACCGCAGACCGGACCACCAACCCGGACGGCGACCTCACCATCAACATTCCGGTACGCCCGAACCCCGGCCTCACGGTGCCTGCCGACGACACCTGCGAGGAGCGCACCTACGTTCCCGCCGGCCAGGAGAACCCGCCCGCCGGCTACGCCGCCCCCAGCGGTTCGGGTGCGGGCAAGACGGCACTGCAGGACACGGCGAACCTGACCAGCGCCTGTATCGACATCGCCCGCTCGTCCTCCGCAGGCGGCAGCAGCGACCCGGCCACCTTCGAGTACTACGGATACGCCAAGGACGCCGTCAGCTGGGCACACTTCCCCGGCGCCGCTCCGGACGAGCTCAGCCTGGACGCCCTGCGCGGCATCTACGCCTGCACGATCACCAACTGGAACCAGGTCGGCGGCCAGGACGCGCCCATCGTCCGTTACCTCCCGCCGGCCGGCTCCGGCACCCGCTCCTTCTTCGTCGGCACCGTCCTCGGCGCCGAACCTTCCACCAGCTGCGGCGACCCGCTCATCGCGGCCGAGAACGACGGCTCGGCAGTCCCGGCCGACGACCGCGCCACCGCGATCCTGCCGTTCTCGGCGGCCGGATGGGTCGCCCAGGCCAACGGCGTCAGCGCCGACGTGCGCGCCACCGCCGTGATCGGCGGCATCGACGGGCAGAACCCGGTCAGCGGACCGGACACCACCGGCGCGTTCCAACCCGACCAGGCCGTCATCAACGGCGGCTTCATCGGCGTACGCACCGTGTACAACGTGCTCGACACCCGCCTACCCAGCTACCCCCAGGCGCTACGGGCTGTCGGGTTCGACGCGACCGGCCCCGGCTACCTGTGCTCCGGCTCCGCCGCGAACACCCTCACCACGTACGGCCTCACCCCGCTGGCCCCCGACACCAACGGAACCGCCTGCACCCGGTCGTAACCACGACAGCCGCAAGACACTGCGGTCCCGGGCGCTGCCCGGGACCGCTGTGGCACACGCCGTCTCCGCCCGCTCGTGCTGGCGGAGCCGGCGTCCTACGCAACGGGGCAGCGTAGGTCGACGTCGTAGCACTCGCCGGTTCATCCGCGCGGTCTCCGAGCCGCGAGCCGCTATCCCGCGGCCTTTCGGATATCAGCCAGCTTCATGGTGGCAGGGGTGCCGTTCTCTAGCACTGGCGAAGACAGCGGAGCCGCCGACCTGGTGCGACCTTGATCAATTACTGATTCTCCGGCTCGACATTCCGCAAGGGCGCATTCGGCGCGGTGGGCAGGAGCCGATCGAGAGTGACGAGCAGGTCGCCGACAGCGACAGGCTTGGTGAGATAAGCGGCGACGCCCGCGGCCCGGAGCCGGTTCATGTGATGTGCGGTGGCGTCGGCACTGAGCGCGACGACCGGCACATCCCGGCTGCCCGGTTCGGCCCGGAGAAGGGGGAGCAGCTCTTCGCCGGGCATGTCGGGCAGGTGCAGGTCGAGCAGGATCAGGTCGGGGCGCAGCTCGCGGGCGAGTTCGAGAGCCACCCCGGCCCGCGGCGCGATGCCCAGTGTGATGGCCAGCCGGTGGGCGAGAATGTCGCGAGCGACGGATTGCCGCAACGACGCACGGCACCGGTCCCTACGCCGGGACGAACTCAGCGCCGGCCGCTACGGTTCTGGTCCGCCAGGTCGCGACCCACAGGGCTGCGGCGACCATCAGGACGAGCGTCGCGATGCCCGCCTCCCGGCCCATCGTGGCCACCGCGTCGGGACTGTCGGTGATGGTGCAGAGACCCGCGACGCTCAGACCGAAGTTGAACGCGGCGTGGGTCAGCACGGCCGGGTAAACGCTACCGGTGACCTCACGCAGCCATCCATAGATCTGCCCGGCGCAAGTCATCACCGCGAGGAAGATCGGGACGATGATCCATCGGTTGCCG
>DASWMR010000329.1:0-15872 GCA_036399635.1 Actinoplanes sp.
AAGACCACATCGGCCACGGCGTCGGACAGCGGCAGCCGGCGTGCGTCGGCCAGTACCAGTGCGGCGTACCCGTCCCGGCCTTTCTCCCGGGCCGTGTGCAGCATGCCGGGGGTCAGGTCCAGACCGATCACCCGGCCGCTCGGCCCGACCGCGGCGGCCAGCGCCGGCAGGGCACGCCCGGTGCCGCAACCCACGTCGAGGGCGAGGTCTCCGGGGCGCGGCACGGCGGTTTCGACGGCTTGCGCGTACGCCGGCAGGTCGTCACCGAATTTCTCGTCCCACACCGCAGCCCGTACGCCGAAGAACGCCCGGCTCTCGGTCAGGTACCACTGCTCGGGGTCGGCGAGCCGCGGATGCACGTGCCGGATCACCGGCCAGTGCGGGTCGTGGTGGTCGATCACCACCTGGGCGCGCCGCTCCCCCTCGCCGTTGCCGCGCCGCCCGGGTGGCCCGCTGCGCAGGTAGACGAAAACCCGGTCGGCGGCCGGTTCCAGCACGTTGAGCGCCGAGTCGAGCACACCGCCGGAGGGGCCGGTCAGGCCCAGCACGGCGTCGACGTTCCAGGCGCGGGCCGAGGGCGGGAACGCCGCCGCGAGCTGTGCCGCGAAGGCCGCGGCCGCGCCGGAGTCCCCGCCGTCGACGATCACGGTGAGCGGGGCTCGGGGGGCGAGCACCTCCGCGAGGAACGCGGTGACCTCGGTGATCCGTTTCGGCACGCCTCACAGCATGCCGCCGCGCAGGTCGGCTGTGCAACGGTTCCGCATCTGCGAGCCTGATCGGCTTTTCGTCCTCGCAATTGCCACCCTAGAGTGGGCCGCGTGACGACTTACCGCATCGGCGAGGCGGCCGAGCTGCTCGGTGTCAGCGTCGACACCGTGCGGCGCTGGGTCGACGCGGGCCGGCTCGACGCCGAGCGGGACGAGCACGGGCACCGCACGATCGGCGGCGCCGGCCTGGCCGGGTTCGCCCGGTCGCTGGCCGAGCACCCCGACCCGGGCACCGGCCGCTCGTCGGCCCGCAACCGGCTGCGCGGCATCGTCACCGCGATCACCCGCGACGCGGTGATGGCCCAGGTCGACATCCAGGCCGGGCCGTTCCGGGTGGTCTCGCTGATGAGCCGCGAGGCGGTCGACGAGCTGCGCCTCGAGGTCGGCTCGACAGCCACCGCCGTGATCAAGTCAACCACCGTTCTGGTGGAGCGAGGGGACGACAGTTGACGAAGATCCTGACCGGCCTGGCGTTGGCCACGGTGCTCGCGACCGCGGCGTGCGGTGGCGACTCCGCCAACTCGGACGCCGTTTCCGGCGCACCGGCGTCGAGCGCCGGCAGCGTCGGCACCGGCGCCGTCGGCCCGCTCACCGTGCTGGCGGCCGCATCATTGACCGAGGCCTTCGACAAGATCGGCACCGACTTCGAGGCACGCAACCCGCAGATCGAGGTCACCTTCTCCTACGGGGGCAGCTCCGGCCTGGCCCAGCAGATCACCTCGGGCGCACCCGCCGACGTGTTCGCGGCGGCCAGCCCGGCCACCATGGACACGGTGGTGAACGCGGGCGACGCCGCCGGCGCCCCGGTCGTCTTCGTGAGAAACCAGCTGGTCATAGCCGTCGGCAAGGGCAACCCGAAGGGCATCAGGACACTCGCCGACCTGACCCGGCCGGCCCTCAAGGTGGCGGTCTGCGCCGAGCAGGTGCCGTGCGGCGCAGCCGCGACGAAGGCGGCCGCCGCGGCCGGCGTGAAGCTCACCCCGGTGACCCAGGAGCAGGACGTCAAGTCCGCACTCGCCAAGGTCAAACTGGGTGAGGTGGACGCCGCACTGGTTTACCGCACCGACGCGAAGGCCGCCGCGGCCGAGGTCGACGGCATCGAGTTCCCGGAGTCCGCCGGTGCCGTCAACGACTACCCGATCGTGGCGTTGAAGGACGCGCCGAACCCGGCCGCCGCGGCCGCGTTCGTGGCGTTCGTGCAGACCGAGAGCGAGCTGGCCGTGCTCACCGACGCAGGGTTCCAGAAGCCCTGAGCCGGCCGACCGGCCGGATCCCACCGGCCCTGGTGATCCCCGCGCTGGCCGGGCTGGCGTTCCTCGTCCTGCCGCTGGCCGGCCTGTTGATCCGCGCGCCCTGGACGACGCTGCCGGCCCGGCTGGCCGAGCCCGGCATCCTGGCCGCACTGCGCCTGTCGCTGCTGACCGCGACACTGGCCACGATGGCGTGCCTGCTCCTCGGCGTACCGCTGGCCTGGCTCCTGGCCCGCACCGATTTCCGCGGCCGGCGCATCGTCCGGGCCCTGGTCACCGTCCCGCTGGTGCTGCCGCCGGTGGTCGGCGGCGTCGCACTGCTGCTGGTCTTCGGCCGACGCGGCCTGATCGGCGAGTGGCTGGACGCGACGTTCGGCGTGACCCTGCCGTTCAGCACCGCCGGCGTGGTGCTGGCCGAGGCGTTCGTGGCAATGCCGTTCCTGGTGATCAGCGTCGAGGGTGCTCTGCGCGGCGCCGACGCCCGCTTCGAGGAGGCCGCCGCAACGCTGGGCGCCAGCCGCTGGACGGCCTTCCGCCGCGTGACGCTGCCGCTGATCGCCCCCGGCGTGGCGGCCGGCGCGGTGCTGTGCTGGGCGCGGGCCCTGGGCGAGTTCGGCGCGACCATCACGTTCGCCGGCAACTTCCCCGGCCGCACCCAGACCATGCCGCTGGCCGTCTACCTGGCGCTCGAGCAGGACGTGGACGCCGCGATAGTGCTGAGCCTGCTGCTCCTGGCCGTCTCGGTGCTGATCCTGGCAACGCTGCGCGACAGATGGACGACGACATGACCGACCCGACAGCCAAGCCCAGCGCCAGCACTGCGGATGCCGGCAGCGCGGGTCTTGATGCTCGGCTTGTGGTGCGGCGGCCCGGCTTCGCGCTGGACATCGAGCTGACCGCCGCCCCCGGCGAGGTGGTCGCGCTGCTCGGCCCGAACGGCGCCGGAAAGACCACCGCCCTGCGCGCCCTGGCCGGCCTGGTCGGCCTCGACGGCGGCCACATCACGCTGGCCGGCACCCGCCTGGACTCCTCGCCCCCCGAGGCCCGCCGGATCGGCGTGGTCTTCCAGGATTACCTGCTCTTCCCGCATCTCACCGCGCTGGACAACGTCGCGTTCGGCCCGCGCTGCCGCCGCGTGCCGCGCCGACAGGCCCGGGAACAGGCAACCGAGTGGCTCACCCGGGTCGGTCTGGCCGATTTCGTACGCGCAAAGCCCCGTCAACTCTCCGGCGGCCAGGCCCAGCGGGTGGCCCTAGCCCGGGCGCTCGCCGCCGACCCGCACCTGCTGCTGCTCGACGAGCCACTGGCCGCCCTCGACGCCCGCACCAGGCTGGAGACCCGGGCCGGGTTACGCGGCCACCTGACCTCGTTCCCCGGCGCGACGATCCTGGTCACCCACGACCCGCTGGACGCGCTGATGCTGGCCGACCGCCTGATCATCGTCGAGGACGGCCGCATCGTGCAGACCCGCGACGCCGCGACCATCACCGCCCGCCCGCGCACCGACTACGTGGCCCGCCTGGTCGGCCTGAACCTCTACCGCGGCCGGGCCGACGACACCAGCGTCCGGCTCCCGGACGGCTTCCGGCTGATCACCGCCAGCCCCCAGCAGGGCGACGTGTTCGTGGCCTTCCCCCCATCTGCGGTCGCCCTCTACGCCGCCCGCCCGGACGGCAGCCCCCGCAACACATGGCGCGCCACCGTGTCCACAGTCGCCCGACACGGCGACGCCCTGCGCGTCGAACTGACCGGCCCGATCACGGTAGCCGCCGACGTGACCCCCGCCGCCGCCGTACAGCTGGACCTGACACCCGGCCGCGAGATCTGGGCCACCCTGAAGGCGACCGAGGCAACCGCCTACCCCGCCTGACCACCGCGCAAGCGGCGCACTCGGATCCCGTCGGGACTGCTCGGGTTGGCCGATGCTGCGCCGGGCCGGGTACCCCGCCGAGCAGGCCGGCGGGATGCGGCCGCTACCTGACCGACACGGTGAAGGGCACGCACGGACGGGGCCTCCAACCGCTGGGCGGCGACCGGGTGCGCCTCGACTTCAACTACCTCTACAACCCGTCATGCGCCTACGACGACGCCTGGCTCTGCCCGCTGGCCCCGCCGGAGAACAGGCTGACCGCCCCGATCGAGGCCGGCGAGCTGACCTACCACTGACCAGCCGAGCCAGGCCACTCCGGTGCCAGGATCGCCCAGATCTCGCTGTCGTGGCGGACGCCCTTCCAGGGGAACGAGGCGCGCAGCGTTCCGTCCAGGGTCATGCCGATCCGCCGGGCCACGTTGGAGCTGGCCGTATTGTCCGGTCGGCAGTGCCACTCGACGCGGTGCAGGCCGCGGGTCACCAGCGCCCAGTCGACGAGCCGGCGGACCGCCTTGGTGACCAGGCCGCGGCCGGTGGCGGCGGGCTCCAGCCAGCAGCCGATCTCGCAGTTGCCGGCCTGTGCGTCGAACGCGACGAACATCGTGCCGCCGACCAGCACGTCGTCGAGCCAGATGCCGTAGATCCGACCGGTGTCGTGCGCCTGCTTGTCCGCGTACCGCTGGAGGGTTTTCCGCGCCGCTTCGAGGTCGGCGCTGATGCTGGCCCAGGGAATCCACGGGTCGACGGTTTCCCGGGCGCGCTCGATGTGTGCGAAGAACTCCTCCGCCTGCCAGGGCTCGAGCGGGCGCAGCTCGGCACCGTCGCCTAGTTCGACCTTGTACACCGGGAGAAGCCTAGCCGCGAAGCGCACCGGGGGCAGCCCCGGCGCGCACCCGCCGGCAGTCGGAAACATTTTCTTCGTATCGTGGCCACCACTACGGCAGGACGGTCCAATATATTAATTGGCGTCTATTTGTGGCCGGACTGATCCGGCGACGCCGTCGTCTCGTACTTGACTGTGCCGGGCCACCGGCCACCGGAAACGACCGCATGCCATGCCCGCCCGATGATCGACCAGGTCCCGTGTCGATCATCGCGGCCCGGCCGGCCCCCGCTCCCCCGCTCACGCGAGGCGCGAGCGGGGGTCGGGCCCGGGCGGAACCTACTCAGTGCGGGTCGCCATCCGAGCTGTACGCCCGCAGGAAGTTGTCGCGGAACTCGTTCATCGGCCACACCGGGGCGTCGGCCGCGGGAGTCAAGCCGTCGGTCCAGCCCCAGCTCGCGATCCGGTCGAGCACCTTCGGATCCTTGGCCACGATCGAGATCGGCACGTCCTTGGTCGCGTCCAGGCCGACCACCACCGAGGCCGGCTGGTGGTCGCCGAGGAAGACCATCACGAGGTTGTCGTCGCCGTACTTCGCCACGTAGTCCAGCAGGCTGTCGAGTGAGTAGGCGACCGACTTCGCGTACGCCTCGCGGACCCGATGGCTGTCCTTCCAGATGCTCTGGGTGCCCGTGGCGTCCGCCACCATCGGGGCGTAGACCGACCCGTCGCCGAGCCGGTCCCAGTCGAGCATGGTGGGCACCGGGTTCCACGGCGTGTGGCTGGAGGTGAGGGTGATCTCAGCCAGCAGCGGGCCGCGGCCGGGCCGGCCGTACTCGAGCTCCTGGAACCGCTTCAGCACGAACTGGTCGGGCATCGTCGACCAGCTCAGTGCCGGTCCGTGGTAGTCCAGCGTGTGCGAGTCCCACACCTTGTCGTAGCCGTAGAAGGCGCCCTCCGGCCAGGCGAACGTCACCCCCGGTTCGACCCCCACCGTACGGAAGCCGGCTTTCTTGAAGGCCCCGGTGAGCGTGAGTCGATCGCTGGAGACCACGCTGCGGTAGCGCTGCTGGCTGTCGATCCACAGCCCGGTGAGCAGGGTGGAGTGGGCGAGCCAGCTGCCGCCGCCGAAGGTCGGCGAGGTGAGGTAGCCGCTGCGGGCGGCAAATCCCCGGGCGGCCAGCTTGGCCTGATCGGCCCGCAGCTGGTCGAGCACCACGCCGTTGAACTCGGGGTTTGTCACCGCGTCCCGGCCGTAGCTCTCCACCACGCCGAGGAGCACGTCCTTGCCGCGCAGCGCGGTGAGCAACTGGTGGTCCGGCACGCCGGCGAACGCGTCGGCCCGCACCTCGGCGGCGAACGCCTTGCGGTCGGCGAGGTCCTGCGGCACCTTGAGCGCGGTGTCGCGGGCCAGTTCGGCGGCGCTCTGCGAGGCCACCGGGACGCCGCCGACGATCTGCACACCGAAGACGGCGAGCACGATCCAGGCCGCGGAGAACGCGAAGACCGTGTGCCGGGTCGGCTCGGCGTGCGCGGCGAGCAGGCGACTGAGCCGGCGTACGGCGAGGGTCGTGCCCACCAGCAGCGCGGCCGAGAGCACCAGCCCGCCGGCCGCGACGCCGACGGCACCCGCCCGGCCGACCGAGTCGACAAGGAAACCGAACGCGTCGCGGAACAGGATCCAGTCGTTGACCGGGTCGAATTCGCGGGCCAGCACGGCGTAGAACCCCATGTCGACCAGCTTCACCACGGTCAGCAGGCCGAGCGTGAGGCCGAGCACGGTGGCGACGATCCGGCGGGGCCGCAGCGGGAGCGCGAGCAGGACGGCGACCGCCACCAGTGCCTCGATGGGGACGCGGACGAGGGCGTTGAGCACGAAGTTGCCGGGCGGGAGGCGGGTGATCTGGTCGGGCACCACGAGCGCGAGAAAGACCAGGAGCCCGGCCAGCGTGGTGACCGCTGCCCCGCCGACACGGCGCAGCTTCTTCCGGAGTGACACTGAAGTTCCCTAATGGCGGAGGGACTGCTGCCACTAGGTAAACGTGGCGGGCGGCGAATCGGTTCAAGCCGAGCGAACGCCCATGACAAATGTCAGTGGCTGAGTGAGCACTCGCTCAGTAAGGTGGCTCCCGTGCAGAACAGACGGCGGCGGGTGCCCGCGCTCGCACCCGAGGAACGGCGGGCGGCTCTGATCGAGGCGACCATCCCGCTCCTGCACGAGCACGGCCTCGAGGTGAGCACGCGCCAGATCGCCGCGGCGGCCGGCGTCGCCGAGGGCACCATCTTCGGCGTCTTCGAGAGCAAGAGCGCCCTGGTGGTGTGCTCGGTCGTCCAGGCGCTCGACCCGCAGCCGACGTTGGACGCGCTGGACGCCATCGACCGGGCGCTTCCGCTGCGCGAGCGACTGATCCAGGCGACCGAGCTGGTGCACCTACGCTTTGCCGAGAACGCGGCACTCATGTCGGCCGCCCGGGCCCTGCTCGTGGCACCCGACGTCGATCCGCAGACCCGCGAGCGCATGATGTCCGGCCGGGAACAGCTGCACACCGCGCTCACCGACGTGATCCGGCCGGACGCGGCCCACCTACGCCGTTCTCCGGCCACGGTGGCCCGCCTGTTACTGCTCTACTGCGCCGCCAGCACCTTCGGACCGTTCGGCGAACCGAACGGCTTCAGCAGCACGGACATGGTTTCGCTGCTGCTCGACGGACTCATCAAACGAAACGACCATCGGGGGGATCAGTCGACGTGTTGATTCGACTGCTACGCGTCCATCTACAGCCGTACCGCAGGGCGCTCTTACTGGTCGTCCTCTTCCAGCTCATCCAGACCCTGGCGACCCTCTACCTGCCGACACTCAACGCCGACATCATCGACAACGGCGTCATCAAGGGCGACACCGGCTACGTGATGCGGATCGGCATCGCCATGCTCGGCGTGACCCTGCTGCAGATCGCCGCGCAGGCCGTCGCGGTGTACTTCGGCGCGAGTACCGCAATGGCCGTGGGCCGTGACGTGCGGGCCGCGATCTTCTCCCGGGTGCAGGACTTCTCCGCCCGCGAGGTGGGCCAGTTCGGCGCCCCGTCGTTGATCACCCGGACCACCAATGACGTGCAGCAGGTCCAGATGCTGGTGCTGCTCACGTTCACCCTGATGGTCTCCGCGCCGATCATGTGCGTCGGCGGCGTCGTGCTCGCGCTGCGCCAGGACGTGCCGCTCTCCGGCCTGCTGCTGGTGGCCGTGCCCGCCCTGGTGCTCACCGTTGCGGCGATCATCGTGCGGATGCGTCCGCTGTTCCGCTCGATGCAGGTGCGCGTCGACCGGGTCAACCAGGTGATGCGCGAGCAGATCACCGGCATCCGGGTGATCCGCGCGTTCGTCCGGGACGACCGCGAGCAGGCGCGCTATGAGCGGGCCAACGACGAGCTCACCGACGTCTCGCTGCGCGTCGGCAAGCTGATGGCGCTGATGTTCCCGACCGTCATGCTGGTGATGAACCTGTCCAGCATCGCCGTGTTGTGGTTCGGCGGGCACCGGATCGACGAGGGCGCCATGCAGGTGGGCGCGCTCACCGCCTTCCTCAGCTACCTCATGCAGATCCTCATGTCGATCATGATGGCCACCTTCATGTTCGTGATGATCCCGCGGGCCGAGGTCTGCGCCGAGCGGATCACCGAGGTGTTGGACACCGAGTCCAGCGTCGTGCTCGCGGCCGCGCCGGTGACCACCCTGAGCCGGCACGGGCATCTGGAGCTGCGCGAGGCCGACTTCCACTACCCCGGCGCCGAGGCGCCGGTGCTCAGCGCGGTCTCGCTCACCGCCCGGCCGCGCGAGGTCACCGCGATCATCGGCAGTACCGGCAGCGGCAAGACCACACTGCTTAATCTGGTGCCCCGGCTGTTCGACGCGACCGGCGGTCAGGTGCTGGTCGACGGCGTCGACGTCCGTGAGCTGGACGCCGGTCTGTTGTCCCGCACGGTCGGCCTGGTGCCGCAGCGGCCGTACCTGTTCACCGGCACGGTCGCGTCGAACCTTCGGTACGGCAATCCGGACGCCACCGACGAACAGCTCTGGGCGGCACTCGAGGTCGCCCAGGCCCGCGACTTCGTGGAACGGATGGAGGGCGGCCTGGAGGCGCCGATCGCGCAGGGCGGTACCAACGTCTCAGGCGGGCAGCGGCAGCGGCTGGCGATCGCGCGGGTGCTCGTGCACCGCCCGGAGATCTACCTCTTCGACGACTCGTTCTCGGCGCTCGACTACGCCACCGACGCGGCGCTACGGAGTGCGCTGACCAGCTACATCGCCGACGCCACCGTGATCATCGTGGCCCAGCGGGTCAGCACGATCCGGGACGCCGACCAGATCATCGTGCTGGACGACGGCAAGGTCGTCGGCAGCGGCAGCCACACCGACCTCATGGCGACCAACTCGACGTACCGCGAAATTGTTCTTTCCCAGCTCACCGAGCAGGAGGCCGCCGCATGACCGCGCCTACTCGCCGTCCCCCAGCACCGGTCGGCGGACCGCCGGCCGCCCGGATGATGATGGGCGGCGGCGCACCGACCGAGAAACTGGAAGATTTCCAGGGCTCCACCAAGCGCCTGCTCCGCCTCCTGAAGCCGGACCGATTCCTGGTCGGGCTGGTGCTGCTCTTCGGCGTGGCCAGCGTGTTCCTGTCGGTGCTCGGCCCGCGTCTGCTGGGCCACGCCACCGACATCATCTTCGCCGGCGTGGTCGGCAATTCGGTGCCGGCCGGGGTGACCAAGGCTGAGGCCGTCGAGCGGTTGCGAGTCCAGGGTGAGAACACCCGGGCCGACCTGCTCGGCGCCGTCGACTTCACCCCCGGCGTGGGGATCGACTTCACCAAGCTGAGCCACCTGCTCGCCTGGATCGCGGTCATCTACGTGTTCGCCTGGATCTTCGGTGTCTGCCAGGGCCGACTGACCGCGCGGGTGGTGCAACAGGCCGTCTACCGGCTGCGCGAGGACGTCGAGGCCAAGCTGTCCCGCCTGCCGCTCTCGTACTTCGACCAGCAGCCGCGCGGCGAGGTGCTCAGCCGGGCCACCAACGACACCGACAACATCGCCCAGACCCTGCAGCAGACCTTCGCCCAGCTGGTCACCGCACTGCTCACCATCGTCGGGGTGATCGGGGTGATGCTCTGGATCTCCCCGTTGCTGGCGGTCATCGCGCTCCTGACGGTGCCGGTGTCGTTGTTGGTGACGACCCGGATCGGCAAGCGGTCGCAGCCCAACTTCGTGGCTCAGTGGGCGACCACCGGCCGGCTGAACGGGCACATCGAGGAGATGTTCACCGGCCACTCGCTGGTCAAGGTCTTCGGCCGGCAGGACGAGGCGAAGGAGACCTTCCGCAAACACAACGACGAGTTGTACGCGTCGAGCTTCCGCGCCCAGTTCATCTCGGGCCTGATCCAGCCCGCCATGATGTTCATCAGCAACCTGAACTATGTGCTGGTGGCGGTCGTCGGCGGTCTGCGGGTGGCGTCCGGCGCGTTGTCGCTGGGTGAGGTGCAGGCGTTCATCCAGTACTCCCGGCAGTTCAGTCAGCCGCTCACCCAGGTGGCCAGCATGGCCAACCTGGTGCAGTCCGGCGTGGCCTCGGCCGAGCGGGTGTTCGCGCTGCTGGACGCGCCGGAGCAGTCCGCCGAGCCGGCCGAGGCCGTGCTCGACCGGGTGCACGGCCGGATCACGTTCGACGACGTCTCGTTCCGCTATCTACCGGACAAGCCGCTGATCGAGAACCTGTCGCTGGTGGCCGAGCCCGGTCAGACCGTAGCCATCGTCGGCCCGACCGGTGCCGGCAAGACCACCCTGGTCAACCTCGTGATGCGGTTCTACGACGTCGACTCGGGCCGGATCACGCTGGACGGGGTGGACATCGCGGCCATGCCCCGTGAGCAGCTGCGCGAGCAGATCGGCATGGTGCTGCAGGACACCTGGCTCTTCGGCGGGACAATCGCGGAGAACATCGCGTACGGGGCGGATTCGTACGACCTGGAGGCCGTGCAGCGGGCAGCCGAGGCCGCCCACGTCGATGCCTTCGTCCGGATGTTGCCGGACGGCTACGAGACCGTGATCGACGAGGAGGGCTCGAACGTCAGCGCCGGGCAGAAGCAGCTCATCACCATCGCCCGGGCGTTCCTGGCCGAACCCAGCATCCTGATCCTGGACGAGGCCACCAGCTCGGTCGACACCCGCACCGAGGTGCTGATCCAGCGAGCGATGAACAGCCTGCGTACCGGCCGGACCAGCTTCGTGATCGCACATCGCCTGTCCACCATCCGCGATGCCGACGTGATTCTGGTGATGGAGAACGGCGCCATTGTCGAGCAGGGGACGCACGAGTCGCTGATTGCGGCGGACGGCGCGTACGCGAGGTTGTATTCCGCCCAGTTCGCCCAGGCCGTGGCCGAAGTGGACTGATCGGTTCGGCCTTCGTCCGCACCGCTTTCCGGGGGTCGCCGACCGTGGCGTCCCCCGGAAGAGTGTCTGATGATTTGCCGCGCGCATCGGTATTTCCGAACGGATCCGCCCTGGTTGAGCCCTGCATAGACTGAGCCGGCGATTGCTCTGCGTATCGCATTACTCACTCTTCGCAGCCGCTCCCCCATGGGTGGACAGCGCTGCATTTCGGAAGGTCCTCATGAAAAGGAACATGGCATTTATCGCCGCGGCGGCATTTCTCGCGGCCGGAACCGCAGCCGCTCCGGCGCTGGCCGCGCCGGCCCTGAACGAGGCCGCGAAGCCGGCCGGGGGCTGCATCCCGGTGGACGGCCACTGCATCTCACTGAACTCGATCGACGAGAACACCGAGATCTACATCGGCGAGGGAAAGGGCGGCTCGCTGGTCGGCTTCGACGACTTCGCGGATTTCGCCAACTGGGCCGACAACACCTATGACGTGACGTTCTCCCTGAGCGGCGGCGCCATCAGCGCCGACTTCGCCGCCGTGGGCGACGACAACGGCGACAACGGGGACGACGACGAGCCGGACAACGCCGACGACAACGGCGATGACGGGGATGACGGGGATGACGGGGACGAAAAGCCCACCTGCCTCAGATGTCACCACAACGGCGGCGGGAACCAGGACGACGAGCCGCAGGACACCGACGGTGACGACGACGACGACAGCGGCGACGACAGCGACGGCGGCTGGTCGCGGATGGCGCAGTTCGCCACCTTCTACGACAAGGGCTCGCTGAGCGGTCTGGGCTTCGTCGTCTCCCCGGGCGAGCAGAAGGACAACCTCAAGAAGCTGAAGAAGCCGGGCGGCGGCACCTGGGACAACAAGATCTCCTCAGTACGCGTCGTCGGCAACAACTCCGGCCTGCCGGGCGTGGTGCTGTGCTCGAAGGCCAGCTGCAAGAAGGGCGGTTGGGTCCGGCTGTTCAACAACGGCGACGAGGTGCAGCTGACCGGAGGGCTCAGCAACCAGGCGTCCTTCGTCGGCGTCTTCGCCGGCTGACCTCGCCGTCTGGCACACCTAGGCGGCTCGCTACCGGAAAATTGGTAGCGAGCCGTCCACGTTTCCCCGTGGTTTTGCTTAGGTCCGCCGCCCAGCGCCCGATCATCCTTGGCGAACAGGGAACGGGACAGGAGGTGAGCACATTGCGTGATTTGGTGAATTCTGGCAAGGCGGTCGTCGTGACTCGGGTTCTGGGAAGCGCCAGCGCACTGACCGTGTTGGTAGCGGTCCTTGCGGCTGGCAGAAAATGGTGGTGATCCGTCCGTAGCGTCCCGGTGACCTGGTCACCGGGACGCTACCGTCCGCTCCGGGAGTTGTAATGACGGGTTTGTCGAATCTGCCGCTGCGCGTGTACCTCGGCTTGGTCTACGCTGCCGGGGCGGTCGCGGCCGTCTGGATCCTGGCCACCGCGACTTGGGTGGTGCACGGCGAGCTGCTGGCGATCCTCGCCATCGCAGCGATCATGTTGGTGCTCGGCGAGCTGTTCCCGATCCGGCTGTGGAGCCGCGGCGACTGCCAGGAGTACACGATGTCCGGGGCCTTCGCCCTGGTGCTGTTGAACACCGGCCCGCTGGTGTACGCGGTCTTGCCACAGATCATCGCGCTGTTGGTCGTCGAGCTCCGGGCCCGCAAACCGGCCCGGGTGACGGCCTTCAACGTGGCCCAGAACATCCTCATGTTCGCCGCCGCCCGGCTGGCGATCTGCGCCATCGAGGGCGTCGGCGTCGGCCACATCAAGGACGTGTCGCCGGGTCTGCAGCTGGCCGGCCTGGCCGGTGCCGCCCTGGTGTACTTCCTGGTGAACAGCGTGTTGACCGGAACGGTGGTGGCGCTGAGCGACCACACCCAGGTGCTGCGCTCGATCCGCACCACGATGCGCGAAGAGCTCCCGGTGACGCCGATCGTGCTCGGTGTCTCCCCGATGATCGCCGCCAGCCTGACCTTCTCGGTCTGGACGGCACCGCTGTGCGTGCTCGTCATCGTGGCCATCCGGACCGCGGTGTCGATCTCGACCCGGCACGAGATCGCCGCGCTGCACGACTCGCTGACCGGCCTGCCCAACCGAACGCTGCTGCTGACCCGGCTGCAGCAGAGCCTGGTTGAGGCGACGCCGGAACGGCAGGTCGCCGCGCTCATGATCGACCTGGACCGGTTCAAGGAGATCAACGACACGCTCGGCCACTCGGTCGGCGACGACCTCCTCATGCTGGTCGCCCAGCGCCTGACCGCGATGACCGGCTCCCAAGGCACGGTGGCCCGGCTCGGCGGCGACGAGTTCGCCATCGTGCTGGACCGGACCACCCCCACCGAAACGGACGAGCTGGCCGGCAAGATCGCCGCCGCGTTCGGGGAGTCGTTCCGGATCGCCGACGTGACGCTCACCGTGACGGTGAGCGTGGGTGCCGCCCTGGCACCGGCCCACGCCGACGAGGCCGAGAAGCTGCTGCACCTCGCCGACCTGGCGCTCTACGCCGCCAAGCAGGAGCGGGGCCGGCACGCGATCTACGACCCGCAGTCCGAGGAGCACTCGACCGACAGCTCCGTGCTGGTCGGCGAGCTCCAGGGCGGGCTCGACCGCGGTGAGCTCGTGGTCTTCTACCAGCCGAAGGTCAACACGCTCACCGGCCAGCTCATCGGGGTCGAGGCACTGGTCCGCTGGCAGCACCCGACCCGCGGGTTGCTGGCGCCCGGCCGCTTCCTGCCCGCGGTGGAGAACACCCCGCTGATCGTCCCGCTGACCGCACTGGTCATCGACGACGCGTTGCGGGCCGTCAAGGGATGGCGCGACCGGGGCCTGGCGATCAGCGTCGCGGTCAACCTGACCGCCCGCCAGGTGGCCAGCGTCGACCTGCCGCGCCAGATCGAGGCCGCACTCGCGGCACACGGCCTGCCGCCTCAGGCGCTCGTGGTCGAGGTGACCGAGAGCTCGCTGATGGCCAACCCCGCGCAGACCCGCGCGGTGCTGGGCCGACTGCGCGACCTCGGCGTCGGCCTGTCGATGGACGACTTCGGCACCGGCTACTCGTCGCTGACCCACCTGCGTGACCTGCCGGTCACCGAAATCAAGATCGACCGCTCGTTCGTCACCGGCACCTCCGGCTCCAGCCGGAGCGCCGCCCTCGTCAAGTCGATCATCGACCTCGGGCACAACCTCGGCCTCAACGTGGTAGCCGAGGGCGTCGAGACCACCGAGACCCGCACCGTGCTCACCGACCTGGGCTGCAACATGGTGCAGGGCTACCTGCTGGCCCGCCCGATGCCCGGCGACCAGCTGGAGCACTGGTACGCCGGCCAGGTCCGCCTGCACGCCGACGCCGACGCCAAGGCACTGGCCGACGAGAAGTCGGTGGTCGAAGCCGAACCGGTGGCCGCGTCGTGCTGACCGTCTATCTGGGCATCGCCATGCTCGTCCTGGTGGCGGTCACCGGCGGCTCGCTGGCCCGGCTGGCGACGATCCAGATCCGCCACGTCTGGCTGCTCTGGGCCGCCCTAGCCGACCAGATCCTGGTCATCTCGGTGCTGCCAGACTCGAACGCCACCGTGCTAGCGATCGCGCACGTGGCGTCGTACGTGGCCGCCGGCGCCTGGTTGGTCGCCAACCGGCGCCTACCCGGCGGCCGGCTGATCGGCCTCGGCGGCGCCCTGAACGGCCTGGTCATCTCGCTCAACGGCGGCACGCTGCCGGCCTCCGAGTCCGCCGTCCGGGCCGCCGGCCAGGTCGCCGAGGCCGGCCAGTTCACCAACTCCGAGGTGCTGGCCGACCCAAAGCTAGCCTGGCTGGGCGACGTCTTCGCCACCCCCACCTGGGTACCCGGCAACAACGTCTTCAGCGTCGGCGACGTCGCGATCTGGCTGGGCCTGATGATCCTGCTGTGGCGCACTTGCAAGGCCATCGCCCGGCCGCTGCCCAGGCACGCAAGCTGGGCACCGGCAGGCTACGAACGCCGGCACGCAGCCCGCGGCGGCACCGCAGCCTTCGCCCGCGATGTCGCGAGCCGCATCCCGCGGACGCCGGTAGCCAGCCGGGCATAAGGGCCTGCCTCGGTCTCAATCCATCCGGCTTAAAGCACTCAAGCAACCAGGGTTATCAATCGCCCTGTCGAGACCCCTACCTCCAGGACCCGAAGGGCGAAGGCCTGGCGAGACTTCCACATCCAGACGCGCGGCAGGGTGCGGGAGCAGGTGCGCGCCGTGAACGCTGCTTCGCACTTCAAGCCCGCCGCACCGGCGGTTCGATGGTTTTGTCCTTGATCTGTCAGTAGCTGGATTGACGGTCCCTCGTTGTGTCTGCCGAGCCGTCTACGTCGCTGCCTCCGTATGCGGGGCCGCCGGCGTATACGCGGTATTGGCCGGCCCGGGTCGCTGTGTCGAGTCGTCAGTGGACAGCTGCCCGCGTCGCGGGCCGATGGGTTCGGCGGTCTCGGTCAGCTGCTGGCCGCCCAGGCCTGGACGGTGTTTCGCCCACGCCTGCCCACCAGCCGGTCCCGCCGCGCCCCGACTGGTGGCGGTGGCCGCGCGTAATCGGTAACGGAGAATACGAGTCAGTGAGAATCCTCATCGTCACGGCCTACTTCCCGCCGCACGTGGGCGGGGTGGAGGTGGTGGCCCAACAGCAGGCCGCGATGCTGGCCGAGGCCGGGCACGAGGTCGTCGTCGCCACCACCCGCTCCACC